>CAYPAM010000014.1:0-17355 GCA_964408715.1 uncultured Lachnobacterium sp. | reverse complement strand
TCTTTTCCAAACATGATATAACAGTCTGGCTCGTAGCTTACATCCGAATATACGTGACGTGCCTTTGTGGTCGCGTAATAGATTTTGGCATCCGGATTCTTCTGGCAGAAATCCTCCCAGTTTACATATGTGGTTACATCCAAATCCTTCCAATAATCCATCCCCGCACGCTTTAGCTGCTTTTCCTCAAGCGAAAAACCAAGTGGCTCTATCAGATGCAGACGTGTGTTGGTTGCCACACAGGTACGTCCAATATTCCCTGTATTTGCCGGGATTTCAGGTTCATATAATACAATATTAAGCGCCATGCTTCAGCTCTCCTACAAACTCTTCGATTCTATCCATCGCAATCTTTAGATTGTCCAAGGAATATGCATAGGAAATACGAAGGAAGCCTTCGCCACAATCACCAAATGCGGTTCCTGGAACGACGCACACCTTCTTGCTCTTTAAGAGCGCAGTTGCAAATTCATCTGAGGTCATGCCAAATGGCTTGATGCATGGGAACACATAGAAAGCGCCCAGTGCTTCAAAGCATTCGATTCCCATTTCACGGAAGCGTTTGAGCAGGTATTTACGACGAATATCGTATTCCTCCTTCATTCTAGCCACGTCCTCATCTCCATTGCGCATAGCCTCTACCGCAGCATACTGGCTGGTGGTAGGTGCACACATGATTGCAAACTGATGAATCTTTAACATCTGCTTGATAATCACTTCTGGACCGCAGGCATAACCAAGTCTCCATCCTGTCATAGAATGAGACTTTGAAAAACCATTGATTAAAACGGTGCGTTCCTTCATGCCCGGAAGCGAGCAGATGGATACATGATTATCCGCATAAGTAAGCTCTGAATAGATTTCATCGCTCAACACATAGAGGTCATACTTTAAGATAAGCTCTGCGATTGCTTCTAGGTCTTTTCTTTCCATAATCGCACCGGTTGGATTGTTTGGGAAAGGTAATACCAACAGCTTGGTCTTTGGTGTAATCGCAGCCTCAAGCTCCTCTGCTGTCAGACGGAATTCATTCTCTGCCTTAAGCTCAATAATCACAGGTGTACCATTCGCAAGCACACAGCATGGCTCATAAGACACATAGCTTGGCTGTGGAATCAGCACCTCGTCGCCCGGGTCAAGCATCGCGCGCATTGCGATGTCGATACCCTCACTACCACCGACCGTTACAATGATTTCTTTATTTGGCTCGTAATCCAATTCATAACGACGCTTCAAAAACTTTGCGATTTCTACCTTTAATTCCTTTAGACCGGCATTGGAGGTATAAGAAGTTCTGCCTTTTTCCAGCGAATAAATACCCTCATCACGAATATGCCATGGTGTATCAAAGTCCGGCTCACCAACACCAAGAGAGATGACATCGTCCATCTCTGCAGCAATATCAAAAAACTTACGAATACCGGATGGTTTAATCTCTACAATTCTACTTGATAATGGATTTCTCATTAATTCATCAGCTCCCTTTCGTCCTTTGCTGGTTTAGCAAGTATTGTTCCATGGTCTTTGTACTTCTTTAAGATGAAGTTTGTCTTGGTACTAAGTACGGTATCCATTGGAGCCAGCTTTTCCGATACGAACTGAGCCACTTCACGAAGGGTTTTGCCCTCGATGATTACCATAAAATCAAATCCGCCAGAAATCAAATAGATAGAATCTACTTCCGGATAGTTATAGATACGCTCTGCCACTTTATCAAAACCCATACCTCTCTGTGGAGTTACGCGTACCTCGATAAGTGCTTTTGCTTTTTCAACACCAATCTTATCCCAATCAATCAGAGTATGGTAACCGCAGATAATTCTTTCGTGTTCCATAGCCTCTAATTCATTTAATACCGTCTGTACATCACTTCCTGTACGAAGAGCAAGCTCCTCTACATCTATTCTTGAGTTCTGTTCAATCAAATTCAAAATCTTTTCTCTCATAATCCTAATTCCTTTCCAAAAAACGTCTTTCATCCTCATTGATTAAGACTCTGTCATTACTGTCTGTTGCCTTACCGATTACCACCGCTGGAATGCCGGCCTTTTCCAATTCCATTACCATTCCATTTCCATCTGTCGTCGCAATCAAAAGACATCCGCCTGACACTATCTTATAAGGATTTATATCAAAAAATTCACAGATCTCGATAGTTTCCTGTCGAATTGGAATTTTCTTCAAATCGATTTCAAGTCCGACACCTGCACATTCTGCCATTTCCCATAAAGCTCCAAAAATGCCGCCCTCTGACACATCGTGCAATGCACAAGCGCCAGACTTAGTGGCGACTGCAGCCTCCGGCACAATCGACATCATTTGTCTGGAAATTTTTGCTTTATCAATAAAAGGGCTCGCATATCTGGTGCGAAGCTCTTCCTCTCTCTCATGTGCTAGTTGATAAGCGCCTTCAAGCCCTACCCATTTGGTAGCTACGATATCCATGCCCGGACAAAGGTTCTGATTATGTATCAGCGATTCCTGCGTGATAATTCCCACGGCAGTTGCAATCACCATAGGCTCCTTCACATTTCTGGTAACCTCTGTATGTCCGCCTATAATATCTACGTTGCACATCTCACATGCCGCATCCAAATCCTTCATCATCGCACGAAGCTCTTCTTCGTTCGTCTCGGTAGATAGCAATATCGTTATCGACACGCCTGCTGGAGTTGCCCCAGAGCATGCCACATTGTTACAGGCAGATATAACCGCAGTACCAGGCATGGTTGCTCCGATAACCGTCACTGGGTCAGATGCGGTTGTAATGACAGCGCCATCGTCTAATGCTACGATTGCCCCGAAGTCAACGCCTACTGCGGACGCAGCGAGTACATCCGTACTTCTTCTATGCAGTTGTTTCAAAATAGAGCGTTTTAATACCGACTCTTTTAATTTTCCTGCCTTCATTCGTCTCCTCTTTATAGCACTTAAGGCTGTAGCTCTTCGAGCTACAGCCTGTTTCTTTGTATTAAGCTACACCTGTTCCATCCTGATTTTCGCCTGTTCCATCCTCTGGAGCGGTTGGTTCTTCCGGAGTCGTCGGTGTTGTAGGTGTTGTTGGTTCCGTTGGTGTTGTTGGTTCCGTTGGAGTAACTGGCTCCTCTGGAGTTGTTGGTTCTGATACCGTATTGTTAATGTTTTCAATTACCTTTTTGATATATGCATCATCCTTCGTTGCTAACGCTTCTTTAATAATTGCAAGCTGCTCTTCTGTTGCGCCCTTCGTACCGATTGTGATAGCGCCCGCAGATGTTTTATAGGTACTTCTATTCGTCTGGATACGCTCTGTCTCTACACCGTCAACACTTACGATTTTCCAAAGCTTTGCAGTATATCCGATATATTTGCCCTTGGTAACCTTGTAGTAACCTACATCCTTGCTGGAAGACAGCGTATACTCAGAACCTGGGTCTGTTGTTGTCAGAATCTCATTTTCAAAACGAATCGTACGATTCTCATCTCTTGTCTCATGTCCATAGATATTGAAGGTAATAACACCATTCTTGCAATATCCCTCAATATAAACCGGATAATCGAAATCGTTTCTGAATCGAAGATCCTTATAGGTTCCGGCAATTGCAGCATCCTCCGATACTCCGACATAAGATACTGTCATAGAATGGCTGTTTCTCTGTGTAATCTTAAGCTCTGCACGGATTGCTGCATTATAAAGTGTTGTAGATACCTGACAGATACCACCACCGATAGACTCAATCAGCTCTCCATTCTGATAAGCTCCACCTACACCATAGCCATTTGCAATTGTATATGGACTTGTAAGAGCATATACGGATAATGTATCTCCTGGATAAAGCAGGGTTCCATTTACCTTACTGCAACCGGTTTTTACATTCTTTGCTCTACCGGAAGTAGAAGTACCAAAATCTGTGCTAAAGCTTCCAAGAAGGTCTTTTACCATCGCAAGCTCTTCCTCAGAGCCACGAGGGCTTACCACTTCGCTATTAAGCGCAAATTCTGCATTTTCCACCGCACCATTCTGCCAGCCAGTCGTAATATATTCGCTCAGCGCATTTACCGATGAAACGATATTGACTTCCTCACCAGTCTGACCTTCTATATAGGTAAACGTATTGCCGCTCTTCTCAAGACCCCAATCACTTGCAGGAATATTCAGTTCCTCTAACTGATTGTAAATCAGATTACCTGTTGCCTGTTTATCAATAGCAAGTCCCAAATCGATGACAACGTTTTCTTTTTCCAAATCCTTTAAAAGCATAAAACGCGTAATCAGGTTGCCAGCTTTCGCTGTACCCATCGCACGATCAACCGCAGCATCTACCTCTGCTGTCAAGCCCATATCTGCAAGTGAAAGCTCGATGCTTCCCTTTGGTCCGCTTAAAGTAATCGTATGCGCTCTAAGGTCATCGACATATGCATTCACAGCATCTGTTGCTTCCTGCCTCGTCATTCCTCCTACGTCGATTCCGCCAATATATACGCCTTCATCTACGGAAGTGTTTTCCTCGTTTTCCGCCAGAAAATAGGTCTGACCTGCAAGGAAGAATCCGCCAAACAATATTACACACAATACAATTGTAATAATTCCTCTTTTTTTCATAGTTATCCTCTGCTTAATAAATCACTATAAATATCGACTAAATATTTTAACATAATTATCTGCTTTTTTAAAGCATAATATTTATAATAACGCTGAGACAAATGTTGTAATCAGCATTGCTGCCACCAAAAGCAGTCCAATCACTGCAAATAAACGCTGTTTTCCATTTCTTCCTTTAAAATTGCTCATATTATTTCCATCCTTTCCAAAAATCTGTTATACTAGTGGTAATTCTTTATGAAAGGAGCACTTGCATGCTTCCAATTTTAACTATTTTTATTGTATTTCTTGTTGTACTAACATATCACATCAAAAAGAGTGATTCAAGACAAGCTCAGGTGGAAAGTGAGTTCTGGGAAAAAGAACGCCAGTCCAATGCTGTCCGCAAACAAGATATCAGTAAACTTGATTATATTACCATACCTTTTGAAAAAATACCACAAAAGCTTTCAACTTCTACAGAAAAAGCTTTTTTTGAGCTTGCCAATAAGCCAATGCTAAACCTAACCGGCATCAGCAATACCGACCTAAAGCTACAGTATGGGACGGCCAATCTCACCATTTTATCCGAGTATGATGAGAACTTTGCTACCATGGTTTCCCTGCTCCCTGAATATACGGCAGAGCTTCTGGAAGCAGGCTATGAGGATACCGCTCGCGAATTACTTGAATTTGCTGTATCCTGCAACGCTGACTCCCGCAAAATCTATAGCCAGCTCGCCGCAATCTATCGTTCCCACGAAGAGGCAGATAAGCTACAGCAGCTTGCCCAAGCAGCCGAGCAATTACCAGAGCTTACCAGACGCGCTGTACAAAAAGACCTATCGGCCACGCTCTAGTATATATCTGTCCATGATGCGGGACGCCTCACTTCGGGATAGGTTTTCCCATTCAATCACATCCGTGATTCCGTGTTTTTCACGATATTCTCTCAGACGCTGTAACTGATGCGCAGTTGCCGGCGTCTGTTTTTTTGCCCGATAGGTAAGTGCCTTCGGGGTAAAGAGGCTTTCTGCATCTTCACGCTCCTTTGCCAGTTCCACCAATCGCTCGAACACCTGCCAGGTTTCCATTGCATCATCTAGTGCGCGATGCGCTCTTTGTCGTTCGATTCCAAAATACTCACACAACGACGACAGCTTCTTCGATTGCTCCACCGGAAGCAGCGCTCTTGCAATCTTAAGTGTATCACAGGCCTTTGCCTCTAATGGACGCTTGTGGTTGACTGCCCATTGCTTTAGGAAGCCATAATCAAAATTCAGATTCTGTCCCACCAGCACATATCCATCCATAAAATCAAGCAATTGTGGAATCGCCTCTTCTCGCTCTACCCCATCGCTTACCATCTTGCTCGTGATACCTGTAAGCTCTGTAATACGCTCTGATACACTGCAATGTGAATTGACAATACACGCAAAAGTATCTATCACTTTCCCATTCGAAATCTTAATCGCACCTATCTCGATAATCTGGTCGGTTTTTGCAGATAAGCCTGTCATTTCGAGGTCCACTACAACATATTCTTGTATCATTTTACACGCTTGTCCTTTGCCTTACACAAATCATATAGAAAACATTCGCTACACTTTGGACTTCTTGCAAAACAGATATTTCGTCCAAAGGAAATAATCTGGATATTATATAAAATCCAATGATTCTTTGGCAGCTTTCGCATCAGCTCAAACTCGATTTTCTCAGGATCCTCTTCCTTCGTAAATCCCAGACGATTCGAGATACGCTTTACATGCGTATCCACTACGATACTTGGCTCGTTATAGATATTGCCACGAATCACATTGGCGGTCTTTCTGCCCACGCCCGGAAGCGTCAGCAAATCCGACAGCTCCGATGGCACTTCGCCACCATACACCTCAACCAGGCGCTTTGCACATGCAATGATATTCTTCGCCTTATTATGATAAAACCCTGTCGAATGAATATCTTGTTCCAGCTCCCGCAACCGGGCATTCGCAAAGCTCTCTAGCGTCGGATACTTCACAAACAAATCCTTCGTCACAATATTGACTCTGGCATCCGTGCACTGCGCACTCAGAATAACCGCAATCAGAAGCTGCCACGCATTGTCGTGATTCAGATAGCAGATATATTCGGTTCCATATACTTCATCGAGACGTCTTAATATCTCTTCTGTTCTTTTTGCAGCCATATTGCTCCTTCCTACACTACCAGCGTATCTTGGCAGGCTGGCGTTCCACAATCAACATGTCATTTGCAGGGTTTACATACTCCACATGTGCCTGATGTGTCAATGGGTCTCTTCTATCATAAGAAAACAGTACAAAACGCACATTTGCATCATATTGTGGGAATTCTGTCAGCTCCCCTAAAAAGTCATAATTGAAGCCTTCTACATGAGACAGCTTTCCATTTTTACAATAAAAATGATTGATTTCCTTATAAAGACTTGCGTCTGACGCCCACACCGGACGGCTCTTGCTGTTCTCTCTATAATACAGGTCAAACACCAGCGCCTGTCGGATGCACTCGTTCCATTCCTCTGCCTCTTTCTGCCCCTGCCATTCCTCCTTCACAAAATCCATCAGAATCTCACAACGGCGAATACGCGAATGACTCATTCCAAAATACCCGTGTGCTTCATAATAATCGCCCAGCTTCCGGAACATATCAAAGGCACTCTCGAATCGATGCGCCAACACCTTCATCGCAACCTCATACTGTCCGCTGTTATAGTATACCTCAAGCATCTGTTCGATGCGCTTCATTTTCAAAACATCATCAAAACTAAGCCATTTTGTAGCCATCACTTCATATGGTGGATTGTCGTGATAGAGGATTTTGTACTCCTTGGCATGCTCATACATGTAGGAGCCCTTTAACACCTTCAAAAAGCCCATCTGCAACTGATTTGGCTGCAATGCATAGATATCGTCAAAGGACTTGCGGAAGGTATCATAATCCTCGTACGGAAGCCCCGCAATGAGGTCGAGATGCTGATGAATATTACCAAAAGCTTTGATTCTCTCTACCATCTCCTTCAATCTATCCAGCTTCATCGTTCGCTTGATTTCCTGAATCGTCACGTCATTCGTTGACTGCACGCCAATCTCCAACTGAATCAACCCTGGTCGCATCTTCGATATCAATTCCAGCTCTGCTTCATTCAACAAATCCGCAGACACCTCAAAGTGAAAATTCGTCACACCGTTATCGTGCTCATGGATGTATTTCCATATCTCCATCGCATGCGTATGGTTGCAGTTAAAGGTTCTGTCCACAAACTTCACCTGTGGCACCCTCTGGTCTATAAAAAACTGCAGCTCGTCCCTGACCAATTCCAAATCACGGAAGCGTAGCTTTTTATCTATGGAAGACAGACAGTAGCTGCACGAAAACGGACAGCCACGACTGCTCTCGTAGTAAATAATACGATTGGAAAAATCCTCCATCCTGTCATAACAGAACGGAATATCGCTCATCGCCATAATCGGACGCCATTCATTCACACAAATCTCACTATCCGCCGGCTTATCATCCATCCCTTGCACGATTGCATCCATCTGCTGCGCTACACAATTGCGATACGCGATACCGGAAATCTCCGCAAGCTGGATTCGTTTCGATGTATGGTCTGTGTCATCATTTTGTGCGTAGTAGGCGCACAGCGTAAGGAAGGTTTCCTCGCCTTCCCCCATCATAACACCTGTCACCTCCGGATGCTTTTTCAGGAAATCCTCTACCTCGAAGGACACCTCTGGACCGCCCAGCCAGATTGGAACCTGCGGGCAAAGCTTATGATATTCACGCATCACTTCTTCTATCATGGTAAGATTCCAGATGTAGCAGGAAAACATCAGCACATCCGGTTTCTTTTGGTAGATTTCCTTTAAGATATAATCTGCCTGATTATTAATCGTAAATTCCGCAATCTCCACCATCGAAGCATACTTCCCCGCGGCTGCCTTTAGCGAATACACCGCCAGATTTGAGTGAATATATTTTGCATTAATTGCTGTTAATAAAATTCTCATTACTCGTCAAACTCCATCGTCACAAAAAAGCCTTTTTCTGTTTCCTTGATATCCACAACAACGCCCTCTTTGGATTTCAGGCGCTCGCTTACTGTATAATTGCCCGACATGGCAATCGCATGTTCAATCGTATAATAATAAGAGGTTGGAAGCTTGCCTTCGATGACTTTCAGGCGCTCTCCCACCTTGGTCAAGCCGTGACGCTCCATCTTAAATTCCATCTGTCTCATTTTACGTCCTCCAAAACTACTTGATAGTGCACGCAGCTATGCAACAATACTAGCTTGTATATCCGCCTTCACCTGCTGCCTGTACTAAGTCCACAACTCTTTGCAGCTCCGCACCATCTACCGGTGCTGCACCAAGATTTACAATCTTTAAGTCCTTCGTCACCTCAAGGAACACCTGAGCTTCCGGTTCTTTTCCCATATCAATCGTAAAGTACCTTGCTTCCCCGGTTGCATCATTCCATGTCAGGAACGCACGTCGGCTAACGCCGGCTGCCACATCCTTGTTTGGGAATTCTACACGTGCAACGGTAAGTGTATCCGAAATCATCATCACCATTACCCCAAAATCCTCCTCCAGATATGGATACATGCGCTTCTGTTGATAAGATTCTTCAAACAGAATGTCTACATACGCTTCTTTTCTCTGCGCAAGCAGTTCTAAAAAGCCCTTTCCACCTTCAAAGAGCTTCTTTGGAAGATATCCCTTCTCAAACTGCACACGTTCAAAAACTGCATACTGTGCGCCAGTCATTTTGACCTGCTTAACACCCTTTTTCTTCATTTCCTCTACTTTAGCAATCTTTTGCACCAGCTCAGATTTAAAAATCAGATTTTCTGTAAAAGGATTAATCACGATTCCGGATATTTCGCCATTGGACTTTGCAACCATATCATTTGCTGCGACGAATGGTATATTGATAATCCCCTGACTCTTTGGTGCTTTTTCCGTCTGTTTCAAGCTTGTAAAAATCGGTAGCAGCTTCTCTCCCGTCGGGGTCTGCAACAGGCACGGCAGAGGCTTCTTTGGGTCTTTCCCCTGCATTGCCGGCAGTAGCACACGACGTGTTGAGATATGATTTAATAATTTGTTTAAGCTGTCTGCTGTTTTTTCCGTTATATGTGTAACTACCAATTCTTCCAATTCATCGTTATTAACCTGAATCGTCATGCTTGGGTCCATCTTTTTTTGTTCCATAATTCCCATCCTTTACCTATATATCAAGAAATCAGGTCTGCGACCACTCGCACACCTGATTCTATTCTAACACATATTTTTATTCTTTACCATTCCAACAATATGTACAAAGCTTACATGGCTCTAAGCCAATTGCCTCGATGATATCATCCAGACGCGCATACTGTAAAGATGTAAAACCAAGCTTCTGGCGAATATCCTCTACCATTGCCTGATATTTCTCGCTATCTGGATTGCTGTACTCTTCTAACAGCTCATCTGTGATTTTTCCTTCACGTTCCATGATGACACGACGAGTAATCAAATCCATCTCAGAGGAAGATCTTGAGAAATTCAAATACTTGCATCCATACATAATCGGTGGGCAGGCTGGTCTTACATGAACCTCTTTTGCACCACTTTCATATAAGAACTCTGTCGTTTCTCCAAGCTGTGTTCCACGTACAATTGAGTCGTCTACGAGCAACAATCTCTTATCCTTAATCAAAGACTGCACTGGAATCAGCTTCATACGTGCAATCATATTTCTTTGCTCCTGGCTGGTCGGCATGAAGGAACGTGGCCAGGTTGGCGTATATTTGATAAAAGGACGTGTAAATGGAATCATTGCTTCATTTGAATATCCAATTGCTGCTGGCATACCGGAGTCTGGGACGCCGGAAGCAGAGTCAATCTCCACATTGTCACGTCTTGCCATATGTCGTCCTGTTTCGTAACGCATCTGCTCTACATTGACACCCTCGTAGGTAGAGGTTGGATAACCATAATATACCCAAAGGAAGGAACACATCTTCATCGCTTCCTGTGGCTTACTTAAGGTCTCCACTCCATCTGACGTCATGAATACGATTTCTGCTGGTCCTAACTCTTTATAATCATTATATCCAAGATTCAGGTATGCAAAGCTTTCAAAAGACATACAATAGGCATGCTCTTTCTTGCCTATAATAATCGGTGTACGTCCAAAGCGGTCTCTTGCACCATAGATTCCTTCTTTTGTCAAAATCAAAGTAGTAAGAGAGCCAATCACTCTTTCCTGAAGGTATTTCAAGCCTTCTAAGATGGAATCCTTCTGATTGATGATTGCGGCAGCAACCTCTGTTGGGTTGATGCTTCCACCGCTCATTTCTAAGAAATGCGTTTTCCCTGATTCATAGCATTCCTTTACAAGCTCTTCTACATTTGCAATTTTTCCGACAGTCGTAATTGCAAAGCTTCCCAAGTGTGAATTGACCAGAAGTGGCTGTGGTTCAAAATCAGAGATGCATCCGATTCCAAGATTTCCTTTTAATTCCTGAACATCCTTATCAAACTTCGTGCGGAACGGAGAATTCTCGATATTGTGAATCGCTCTATCGAATCCATTCTCTCCATGTACTGCCATACCACCTCTTCTAGTTCCAAGATGTGAGTGGTAATCTGTTCCGTAAAACAAATCCAGTACACATGATTCCTTTGATGCTACTGCGAAAAATCCGCCCATAAGTCAGCCTCCTGTTTCTTTTTGCACTCAGTTATGCATACCTATCTTAATACGCAAAAAAATATTCGTCAAATAAGAGTTGTCGAATTGATTCATTAATTATTCTAATAAATATTGCCATTTTTAAGCTTTAGTGGCATAATAAAGGCAGGGAAATACCCTAAATACAGTAAAAGGAGGGGTCTTTATGGACATTGCAGCTGTATCATCTGCGTTAAGCGCAGTAAGCACGTCATCAGCAGGAACACTTGCTGAAGCCGTGAGTGTGAAAATGCTGGATCAGGCTATGGAAATGAACGAAGCCATGAATACCCAGCTTATTACTCTCATGGAACAGTCTGTAACACCACATCTTGGTGGCAATATAGACGTACATATATAAAGACAGAAGCTACCACACATGTGGTAGCTTCTTTATTTTTTCATCTGTTATTTCAAAGAATCCAGCACTTTTTGAATATAATTCTCGCCGTATTCTACGCATTGCTCATAGCCTGCCTGTGTGGCCATGGTAATCATATCCTGTACGATTGCATCAAACTCTGTATCCGTAGGAGCCTGGATTGCTTCCCAGCACTTGTCGGTAATAAGCCTAGATACATTTTCATAGGTTGTATCTGAAGGTTCGTACTCCACATCCGTACTTGAAACTATATAACAACGCTCAAGATGATAGAGGTATTTTACTACAGAATCCTCTCCCGTCCATTCACGCCATGCACTTTCCACGGCATTTACCGGCTCTACGACTACATTTTTCCAATAGGTGAAATCGTAAGGTTCACCATTGTTGGTATTCGTAGCCATAAGCGTATATGGTACAACATTGAACATAGGTACGCCATCTCCGAAACGCGTACCATCAGAGAGCGTGGTTTCGTAGTCATAGTAACAGTCGTATCCGAGCTGCGTCAGACAGGTATTCCCTGCTGCATCATAGTACCAACAAACATCTTCCGGTCCATAGGTCATGGTTAACATGCCTTCTGGTGAGTAGAAGTAATCAAGAACTGCCATAGCAAGCTCTG
Organism: uncultured Lachnobacterium sp.; assembly: GCA_964408715.1. Lineage (GTDB taxonomy): Bacteria > Bacillota > Clostridia > Lachnospirales > Lachnospiraceae > Roseburia. The sequence goes on along the minus strand of CAYPAM010000014.1, from coordinate 5,046 downwards.
GATATTTGGTTTCGCTATCAATTCCGATACAGCGTGCAGAAATAGTGCCGAGTTCGTATGCCAGTCTCTGTGCTTTTTCCGGAACAACTGGGTACATATTCTCATTCTGAAGGTTCATCATAGAGATAAGATACTGACCATTTTCTTCCATTGCAGCCTCTTCTTGCGTAATCGTACCCCTATCAGAATCCATGTAAAGAAGACCATTGCGATACAACTCGTTATATACCTTTAACATAGTAAGATATGGTCCGTAGCTGCCATCTTCGTTGATTGCTAATGCATCATAGTATTGGTTAGTGTTCCAATCATAAAAGCCCATGCCGATGGTATCATATCCATAATATGCATTTACCAAATGCGCAACTTCATAATAGAGACCATTCGTTACTTCTTCTACAAGGCTGATGTCAGTCGCATAAATCGTTTTCCCATCCTCTGTGGTTGGATGCATTTCCTTCATCGCCTTTAACACATTAACCCAATCATTGATGTCAGATATAACAGGCTTGCCAAGCTCCTCATAGTAATCAAAACGAAGGCCCCATCTGTAGTAAGAATAGTCATAATCTCCTGGATTACTAGTGGATGTACTGATTGCATAAATGCCATCTGCAGAAATCTCAGGGAAGGTGACATAGGAGTCAGTTAAGTATTGTGCGATGTACGGCATATTGGTTTCCATCTTCTGGCTTAAGTCCAGAATGTGTCCATTTTCGACCGCTTCCTTGAAGTTATCGCTATTCTTAGAGCCGCAAATGATGATATCGTAGTCGCCAACATACTGATTGACATCGAGGTCATTAGAAGCCATCTTGATATCTAATACCACATTGAATTTTTCTAACAAAACATCTGCAAACCAGCCTTCCTGAAGCCCCTCATAGCTTGACAGGTCGGAATGTACCGTCAAAGTAATTGGGGCTTCTCTGTCCGAACCAAGCTCAGAATCATTCCCGGTGTCATCAACAACAACGCCATTTGCGGCACAGCCCATAAGGCAGAAGCACATTACAAATACCATCGCAATATTTACATAGAATTTTGTTCTTTTCATAAACATAAGATGTTTCACCCTGCTTTCCGTGTTGGACTCTCCAAAGGACAAAACTGGAGAAAGTCCGCTGTTTTTCTCTGCATATTTTAACAAAACCTTAGAATAGTTTTTGCGATAATCCGGGTAGATGGTTGTTAATGCTTTTTCCATAGCTTATGCCTCCTCAATTATTTTTTTGATGCGGTTTAGGCCGTGGACTTCTTCCAGCCAAAGGCTTCCTGACAGATGGAAACCAAGGCGGTAGATTTTACATGCTCTACCTTCCATAATTCTTGCATGAAACGATATTCACTGTCACTGATTCGATTCTCCATGATTTTCTCCTTTTGTCTAAAGCTATAAACCTTTTCTTTAGTCTATATCAAAAGACAAAATTTGCAAATAGAAAATATCAATTTTGCAAATAAGTTTGTTCATAGGAGAATCGTTTTCCATATAAGATATCATACTGCAACAGCTCGATTCCGTTCAGATACGCTTCCGCATCCAGACACTTCGCCTGTGTCTGGTGGTAGGTCATCATTATCCCTTCGTGAATTCCAACGGTATCAAGGATATCCGCCATCAACTGATAGGCATAGAGGTCTGCATCTTCTTTTTCCAGCCCAAAGTTATTCCATGTAACATAAGTGGTTTTATAGATGTCCCCCGATGCCACATCCTCATTCGTTAGTCCCAGCGTTGGCAGATGGTCTCCCCAGAATACCACAAGTGTGTCTTCCTCTAACTGATTTAACTTGTCAATCAGCTTCGCCATGAACATATCTGTTTTATGAAGCTGGTGCAGGTAGTAGGTCCATTGGTTGGTTTTGTCGGTACTATCGATGCCATATACTTTGCAGAAGGGATGTTCTAGGATTTCACTTGTCGGATAAGGACCATGCGTGCCAACTGTAATCGTGTATGTAAAGTCCTTCTGGTTAGGAGTTATCAGAAGCGTCTCTATGGTTTCATCTACCAGAACAGCATCCTCTGCCCACCCACCGTTCGGAGTGTATTCCGTGATATGCATCTGTTCCTCGCTTGTGAAGGTATCAAAATCCATGCGGGAAAACGCATTCGCACGGCTGTAGAAATTTTTCCCATTATTATGAACGGCATGCGTTACATATCCAAGGCTTTGCAATGCGCTGGCAACACTCCTACAATCCGTCTGTTTGAGAATGGTCTTGTACGGATATTCCCCTGTACCGAAATAGCTTACTTTCATCCCGGTAAGAACCTCGAATTCAGAATTCGCAGTGCCTGCACCAACGACAGGCACGCTCAGATATCCTGTCGTAAAATTTTCCTCCAGATAGTGATAGAAAGGAACCGGGTCCTGACTATAGCTTAAGAAATTGATTTCATCCGGATCTATGAAGGATTCTAACAGCACGCAGATGATATTCGGCGCAGCCTCTGCATCCAGAGAGGTCGGCTCCAGACAACCGTCAATCTCATCGAGGATTGCATTGATATTCTCCTTAGAATAATCGGCAGGTTCCTTCATGCCACGGTCAAGCACTCCCGAAGAAAAGGCATAGACAAAGCCATATTCCTCATAGCCTTCTGCGATATTTGCAAAGTATGTGTCGATGACATTTTCTTTTTGCGCGAGGCTTGTGATACATGGAATGGCAATAAAAATCATAGAAACGACCAAAAGCGGGGAGCCAATTCGATGAATTTTGCCAGTGTATACCGGACCTTTTCTATAGAAGATAACACACCCGATGAGATACAGCACACAGCATATAACCGCAACCACGGTCATGGCAGGGGTCAGATATCCCGTCTTTTTCATAGATAGCAGGTCTGTAATACAATGCAGGTCACAGAAGTTAAAAGGTGTCACACGATTGCTTAGGATAACGCCGTTGATAATGCCAAGCACAATCCAAAAGGTACTGATAAGCAGACGCATAAGTGCTCTCCTTCGAACCAGATACACGAAGGACAAAGAGGCTAGTACCAAAAACGCGTTGTAAAGATATGTAAGTGGTGTGTCTATGATAAATTCCATGGTCGAGAGGATGCTACGTCTCGATATCAGCTCCACCAGAAAAACAATAACGCATGAAAGAAGCATATGTAATGCATGGGAATATTTGTTAAGAAAATGAGTGTATTTCATATATGACTCTCCTTTCGAAAGCTTGAAAAAAGTCTTCTTTATTATATGTTTGCGGTGTGATAAGATGTCTAAAGAAGAGAAAAAACCAAACATAAAATGGAGTATATATGAGCAATACACAGAAAACTAAAAAAACAGAGTGCTGCCCATACGCAAAGAAGTGCGGTGGTTGCGATTATCAGGGCGTGGACTATAAGAGGCAGCTTGAAATGAAGGAAGAGAATGTAAGAAAGCTTTTAAAGCCTTTTGTAAAGGTTTCACCAATCGTCGGCATGGAGAATCCATATCACTATCGCCACAAGGTACATGCGGTGTTTGACTGCATTGGACGCGGTCAGGTAGTGGCAGGCGTGTATAAGAAAAACTCGCACGATGTGGTAGATATTGAAAGCTGTCAGATTGAGAATGAAGAAGCGGATGTGATTATCCGCGAGATAAAGGGACTTTTAAAATCCTTTAAAATCAAGACCTATGACGAGGATACCGGCTATGGTCTGCTTCGCCATGTGCTTGTTCGCACCGGCTATCATACGAAGGAAATCATGGTGGTATTGGTATTGGCATCGCCAATTCTGCCTTCCAAAAATAATTTCGTGAAGGCACTGCGCAAAAAACATCCAAATATCAGCACCGTAGTCATCAATGTCAACGATAAGAAGACCAGCATGGTACTCGGCGAAAGAAATATTGTGGTATACGGTAAAGGCTTCATCGAAGACAAGCTGTGCGGATGCACCTTCCGTATCTCACCGAATTCCTTCTATCAGGTAAATCCTGCGCAGACCGAGTATCTGTACACGAAGGCCATCGAATGTGCACACCTTACCGGAAAAGAAAAAGTCATTGATGCCTATTGTGGAACCGGAACGATTGGAATTATTGCGTCCAAATCCGCCAAAGAAGTGCTTGGCATCGAGCTAAACAGGGACGCTATCAAGGACGCCATCACCAACGCAAAGCGTAATGATGTAAAGAATATCCGCTTTATCAATGATGATGCCGGAAAATACATGGTATCGCTCGCTGAGAACAAGGAAGCTGTAGATGTGGTAATCATGGACCCACCACGAAGTGGCAGTGACGAGGCATTTTTGTCCTCTGTGGTAAAGCTTGCGCCAAAGCGTGTCGTATATGTATCCTGCGGACCGGATACTCTCGCAAGAGATTTGCAGTATCTAACAAAAAAGGGCTACCGTGTAGAAACGGCAACCCCTGTAGACATGTTCCCAATGACTTCGCACTGCGAATGTGTCGTGGAACTTATTCAAAATAAATTCTAATCATACCAAAGTTTACTTCTGCATCCACGATTGCAAGTGGTGCATCCATATCATGATTTGGTTCACCAATGGTTTTGATAGAGCCAAAAGCCTGATGCTCCGTTAAGCGTACTCTCCAGGTTTTTGGAAGGTACACGTTTGTCTCACCAAAGTTATTCTCTACTTTGATTTTTGCCTCGCCACCTGCGATAACAGCATTGTTAAAATACACATTGGTTGAACCAAAATTGTTTTCAATATCTGCCGTACTAAAGGCATCTGCTTTTACGTATTTGCTTACAGAACTGAAGTTGTTTTCCAATTTCACATGTCTGCCATCAGACCATTCGGTTGATTTCACATCATCAACGGTGCCCGTCTGCCATTCGCCATCCTCGGATTGGTAATCGACTGTAATGACCTTTTCCTTTTTAAAGAGCATATTCAGACCGATTCCAAGAAGCGCACCGGCACCTAGCAATGGCCAAGGAGCAATATTCTCAATTTGCAGGGCTTCCTCCCACATCCATGCAATAAAGCACAACGACATTACACTACCGAAGAACTCTCTTTTTACGATGCCTTTGATTACAAGCCACGCAAGGAACAAGGTG
>CAYPAM010000013.1:0-17470 GCA_964408715.1 uncultured Lachnobacterium sp. | reverse complement strand
TTAAATTAATTGATTTGGTGATTGAGATTGTGGATGCGAGAATTCCGCTTAGCAGTCGCAATCCGGATATTGATGAGCTTGGAAAAAATAAATATCGTTTGATTCTTATGAATAAAGCAGACCTTGCTGATAAGAGAGCAACCGAGCAGTGGACGGCGTATTTTAAGGCGAAGGGATTCTTTGTCGTGAGCTTAGATGCGCGCAGTAAGAATGGAATGAAGTCGATTACCGACATTATCATGGATGCGTGTAAGGAAAAGATAGAAAGAGACCTAAAGCGTGGCATCAAGAATCGTCCGGTGCGTGCAATGGTTGTAGGAATTCCAAATGTTGGTAAATCTACTTTTATCAATTCTTATGCAGGAAAGGCTTGTGCCAAAACAGGAAATAAACCGGGTGTAACCAAAGGAAAACAGTGGATTCGACTAAGTAAAAATGTAGAGCTATTAGACACGCCGGGAATTCTCTGGCCAAAATTCGAAGACCAGATGGTAGGGCTTCGTCTGGCGCTTATCGGTTCTATCAAGGATGAAATCTTAAATACCGATGAGCTGGCAGTGGAGCTGATTAAGTATCTCGGTAAGCTGTATCCAGGTGTGCTGGCAGAGCGTTATGCGATTGAAGAATCTGACGACCCGGTACAGGTACTGTGCAAAATCGCAAAGAGTAGAAACTGTTTAAGCAAAGGTAATGAGCTGGATTACAGCAAGGCGGCATTGCTTTTGATTGATGACTTCAGAAGCGGAAAGCTGGGTAAGCTGTCCCTTGAGACGCCTCCAGAAGCTTAGAAATCGAAGAAGAATATCAGATATGAACCAGGGATAAAAGGGAGCAATATGGAAGAAAAGAAAATCAGTGTCATCAAAGCAGAGCTTGAGACAGTTCCTGTTACACAGCTGCAAAGCTTTATTGACGCATATCAGGATGATGCGCGTAGTGGCGTGCAGATAATTGTCGATACAGCAAAGAAGCGTCAGGAGAAGTATCTGGCGGAGCTGGCTCGTACAGAGAATTTAAAGAAATACGAAAAAGAATACGAGAACTTCTTATATATCTGTGGAATCGACGAGGTAGGAAGAGGTCCGCTGGCGGGACCTGTCGTGGCAGGCGCAGTTATTCTGCCAAAGGATTGTGACATCCTATATATCAATGACTCCAAGAAACTGTCTGCGGCAAAGCGTGAGGAACTCTATGAGGAAATCATGAAGAAGGCGGTTGCGATAGGACTTGGATTCGTGAGTCCGGAGCGTATTGATGAAATCAATATTCTTCAGGCAACCTATGAGGCGATGCGCCAGGCAATTGGCAGGTTAAACCCGCAGCCGGATTTGTTGCTCAATGACGCGGTTACCATTCCGGGACTTTCTATGAAGCAGGTGCCAATCATCAAGGGGGATGCGAAGAGTATTTCGATTGGGGCAGCCAGCATCATTGCAAAAGTAACAAGGGACCGACTGATGGAAGAATATGACCTTATGTTTCCTGGATATGGCTTTGCATCGAACAAGGGATATGGTTCAGCGGAGCACATCGCAGCGATTAAAGAGCTAGGTCCATCGCCGATTCATAGACAGACGTTTATTAAGAATTTTGTATAAGACAAGAAGCATTGCACAAGGAGGAAGCTTATGCAGATTTCGGATTTGCCAAATCAGTATACGAGTACGAATACACCAGCAGAAACCGTAAATGCTACAAGGGGCGTAGAGCGTCTTGTTGCTTCCGTGCGCAATTTGACCGTGGGAAATATCTTCGAGGGAACAGTGAATTCTATCAAGGGCAATCAAGTGTTGTTAGGGCTTTCCAATGGCTCCGAGCTTGCGGCACGTATTGAGGCCAATATGCAGATGGTGCAGGGACAATCGATGTTCTTTCAGGTGAAATCAAATGATGGGGCGACCATTGCGATTCGACCATATATGGTAGATGGCAATGGTGCGAATCTGACACTTCTGAATGCCCTTAAGGCATCCAATCTTCCGGTTACAGACAAGTATCTGACAATGGCGAATACCATGATGCAGGAGCAGATGCCAATTGACAAAAGCAGCATGGGGCAGATGGCGCGTATCCTGATGAATAATCCGGATATGAATGTACAGACTCTGGTACAGATGAAGAAGCTGAACATTCCGATTACGACAGAGATGGTATCCCAGTTTGAAAATTATATGAATGATAAAAGTGCTGTACATAGCGCGTTAGATACCTTCATCAACGAATTTCCAGCGGTGCTTGGTTCAAAGAATATTCCACTAGAGCAGATGAAGGCATTTGATAGCGAGCTGTTATTGATTCTGGCAGGCGACGAAAATAACGTGCAAGAGATGACAGAAGCCACGCATGGAACGACACAAGCCACACAGGGAACTACAGAAGTGACAGAAGCGACGCAAAGCATGACAGAAGCGACGCAAGGCACGACAGAAGCGACGCAAGGCACGACGGAAGCGATGCAAAGCACGACGGAAGCTGCGCAGACAAGCGCAGAAGGATGGCATGCATCAGAAGGGCCAGGTGGGCAGATAATGGATACAACTCAGAATGCGCCAAATGCACAGGCATCCGAAGCGGCACAGACGATGGAAACGGCTCAGACCTTAGACAGCCCACAGTTGTCGGGCAAGGTGCAGCTGCTTTTGCAGAATTTGTTTGGTGACATCGGAATTACACCGGAGGATTCGCAGACGGCAATCATACAGAAGCTCGCAGCGCATATCGCAACAGGAGAGAATGTCACAGCGGAGGCCTTGGAACAACTGTTTTCCTCTAAGGATATGCAGGACTTTTTAAAAGAGACACTCGAGCAACAGCTATTGCTTAAGCCAAAGGAGGTTGCAGACGCAGAGAAGGTAAAGCGTTTGTTTGAGCGCCTAGATGCAAAGGCACAAAGCATAGAGGCTCTGCTTCAAAATGCGGGGTTAAAGGACACACCACTTGCACAGACAGTTCATGATATCCATGCAAATGTCGAATTTATGAATCAGATAAACGAGGCATATACCTTTGCGCAGATTCCACTTAAGATGGCGAATCAGAATGCCAGCGGTCAACTGTATGTATATACCAGCAAGCGTAATTTAGAGGATCCGGATAGAGATTTGACTGCCTTTTTGCATTTGGATTTGGAGCATCTTGGTGCAACCGATGTATCGGTCCGTATGCATCAAAAGGAAGTGTCTACGAAGTTTTATATGGACAGTGATGCATCCTATGATTTGGTGAAGGCACATATGCCACAGTTAGAAGCGCGCATTCGTGCAAAGGGCTATAGCTGTAAGATTGAAGTAGCAAACGAAGGACATCATGTAGATTTTGTGGAGGGCTTTTTGAAAAAGGACGCGCCATCCACAGGTATGGTGCACCGATATTCCTTTGATGTTCGTGCTTAATGTGAATCGAAGAACGCATGTTGAGGTAAAAATGGAAAAAGACTTTGAGAAGCTGACGGCAGTTGCTGTAGCATATGAACCGGGTGAGGGCGCCCCGAAGATTCTGGCTACCGGCAAGGGCGAGGTCGCAGAGAAGATAATTGAAAAAGCCAAAGAAAACGATGTCCCATTATACAAGGACAACAAACTGGCAGATACGCTGTCGCGTCTAAAAATCGGTGCTGCGATTCCACCGGAGCTGTATGATGTCGTCGCGGAGATTCTGGTTTTCGTAGACGATATGGACCGTTTGAAGGCAAAGATTGATGGTGCAAAGAAGAAGTAAAAACGCTTGGGGAGAAGAAGGAGTTTTTATGGAGAATAAGCGCCAGGTAGGCTCAGTTTATGAGCAAAAGGCAGTAGAATATTTGCGTAAAAGTGGATATTCTATATTGGAGTGCAATTTTCACAATCGTTTGGGTGAAATCGATATCATTGCAAGAGATGGAGCATACCTGTGCTTTATGGAAGTAAAATATCGAACCTCTTCCAGATACGGAAGCCCGCTTGAGGCAGTCAATTACAGAAAGCAGAAGCAGATACGCAAGGTGGCACAATATTATATGATGTGTCATGGGCTGAATGAATGGACGCCCTGCCGATTCGATGTAATTGCATTTGAAGGGGAACAGATGACCCATATAGAAAATGCGTTTTAAAAATAAGTAGAAGTAGATAGAAGTAAATGGAATGGATTAAGAAAGATAGTAACGACGTATTACAGATTATTGAATATGAGTTTGGCGCAGACGACAAGGAAACCGAGGTCATTCCGTTGCTGCAGTTTCCGCAGCTTTCGCAGACAGGAATCGTGGAGCATTGTTTTACGACCCGCATGGGTGGTGTAAGCTCAGGAATATTTGCGTCTATGAACCTAAGCTTCACAAGAGGCGATAATCCGGAGCATGTTCTGGAGAATTATCGAAGAATTGCGGCTGCTATGGGAACGAGTATTGAGCATATCGTATGCTCAGACCAGACCCATACCACCAATGTTCGTGTGGTAGGAAGGGAAGATGGCGGACGTGGGGTAACACGCGAAAAGGAATACACGGATGTCGATGGACTGATTACGAATGAGCCGGGAGTGTTGCTTGCAACCTTCTATGCAGATTGTGTACCATTGTATTTTGTAGACCCTGTGAACAAGGCCATTGGACTGAGCCACTCCGGATGGAGGGGAACGGTTGGACGAATGGGGCAAAAGACGCTTGAGGCGATGGCGAAGCATTATGGCACAAACCCCAAGGAGGTCTACGCGGCAATTGGACCATCCATCTGTCAAGACTGCTATGAGATTAGTGCGGATGTTGCAGAGCACTTTTATCACGAATTTGGGGATGTCTGTTCAAAATATTCTAAGGATGGTGCAAATCCGATTCTAGAGGATAAAGGCAACGGCAAGTATCAACTCAATCTCTGGAAGACGAATGAGATGATATTGCTTGAGGCAGGAATACAGCCAGAGCATCTGTCAGTGACCAATATTTGCACCTGTTGCAATGAGAAGCTGTTATTTTCGCATAGAGCCAGTCAGGGGAAGCGTGGAAACCTTGGGGCTTTTCTTATGATAAAGCAGTAGTGTTTATGAGGGTGCCAAGATTATAAGTTGGACAAAGAGAAGATATACGAATAAGATGGGCGAAAAGCCTAAGAAAAGAGGATAAATATGAAAAGTGTAAAAAAATACGTAGATTATATCACAGATGCAACCTGCAAATTGCTGGCAATTGACAGCCCAACCGGATATACAAAGAACGCAGCAGAGTGGGTAATGGAAGAATATAGAAAGCTAGGCTACGAACCAAAAATGACCGTAAAAGGTGGCGTGATTGTTGATTTGGGCGGAAAAAACAAAGACAACGGTATTGTTCTTGCTGCTCACGTAGATACCTTAGGTGCTATGGTTTCCGAAATCAAAGGCAATGGTAACTTAAAGGTTTCTCCACTTGGCGGTATGAATCCAAACAATGCGGAAGCAGAAAATTGCCGTATTGTGACCCGTTTTGATGGCGTTTACGAGGGCACCTTCCAGTTGAACAACGCTTCCGTTCACGTAAACGGAGATTACAGCGATGAAAAACGTAAATATTCTGGTATGGAAGTAGTGCTTGACGAAGTAGTACATTCCAAAGAAGACACCGAAAAACTTGGCATTATGGTTGGCGATATTGTATGCTTTGACCCAAGAACCACAGTGACCGAAAAAGGTTATATCAAGAGTCGTTTCTTAGATGATAAGTTGAGTGTAGGTATTTTACTTGGATATGCAAAATACTTAAAAGACAACAAGATGGAGCTGGAGAACCGCCAGTATCATTACATCACCGTATACGAAGAAGTAGGTCATGGCGGAGCTGCATCTATTCCAGAAGGAGTAACTGAGGTGATTTCCGTGGATATGGGCTGTGTTGGAGACGGACTTACCTGTGATGAACATATGGTATCTATCTGCGCAAAGGATTCCCGTGGACCATACAACTATGACGTGGTTACAGGACTGATTAAGGCTGCAAAAGACGAGAAGTTGGGATTTGCAGTAGATATTTACCCATATTATGGCTCTGACGTAGATGTAACCTTAAGTGCAGGCTATGACATTCGCCATGGACTGATTGGTGCAGGCGTATATGCGTCTCATGGTTACGAAAGAAGCCATAAGGATGGCGTAGAAAATACATTAAAGCTGTTAATTGCATACTGTAAATAAAACGAAACGAGGCTGTTGCAAAATGGATTTCCACACCGAAATCCGTGGCGCAACAGCTTTTTTAAGATTTCCTCATAATGTAGCCTGCCACCACCTCCCCCTGCGGGCAAGCTGCGTCTTAAGAAATATTTAAAAATATATTTTATTCCACTTAATGGATTCTAGGTAAAAGTATGATACACTAGGCTTAGTAAAAGGAGCTGTGCATCTTTTTAGAAGGAGGATGTTTTATGATTCAGGTAAATAATGTAATAAAGGAATTTGAAGGCTTCCGTGCATTAGATGGCGTGAATATGCATGTCGGAAAGGGCGAGGTATATGGATTGGTTGGACCAAATGGCGCCGGCAAATCCACCATCATTCGCCACTTGACAGGCGTGTATCGTCAGGATGCAGGAGAGGTATTTGTAGCGGGACAGCCTGTGTTTGAAAATCGTGAGGTAAAGGCAAAGATTGCGTATATCCCGGATGATTTGTTTTACTTCCTACAGGCGGATACACTTGAGATGATGCGTTATTATAAAGGACTGTATCCAACATTTGATGAGGAGATGTTCTATCGTTTGAAGGAATTCTTCCCTAGCATTGACGTAAAGCGTAACATTCGCAGATTGTCTAAGGGTATGCAGAAGCAGGTAGCATTCTGGCTGGCAATCTGTTGTAAGCCAGAGGTACTCATCTTAGACGAACCTGTCGATGGATTAGATCCTGTTATGAGAAGACAGATTTGGAGTATTCTTATGGCAGAAGTAAACGAGAACAAGATGACTGTGCTTGTGTCCTCCCATAACCTAAGAGAGTTAGAGGATGTATGTGACCATGTAGGCATCATGAACAAGGGAAAAGTCATTATTGAGCGTTCACTGACAGAGCTTCAGGGTAACATCTCCAAGATTCAGGTTGCCTGTGAAAATGGTATGCCAAAGCTTTCATCAGATTTTCGCGTGCTACATATGGCAAATACAGGACGTGTATATACATTAATCGTACGTGGTAATCCGAAAAAAGCAGCAGAAGAACTAAGCGGTGGAGAAAATAACTACGCAGTAGTAGATATTCTTCCATTAACGTTAGAGGAAATCTTCATTTATGAAATGGGAGGTGTTGACTATGAAATCAAAGACATCCTATTTTAACAAAACGATTTTCTGGAAAAATGTAACGCTGTATTGGCCTATCTGGGGAATCTATAGCTTTATTTTATTGTGCGCGATGCCAATCCTTTTTGTGTTGTCATGTAATGACGGATATCGTATAACGCCACTTTCGTCAGCACAAAAATTTGAATACCTGTGTGATATTTTAGAGATGACATCTTTCTTTATTATCATCACCGCCTGTGCGGCTGTGCTTATCGGAATGGCACTGTATAGCTATCTTTACAATAGCAAGAGTGCGAATATGATTCATTCGCTTCCGGTGGATAGAAGAGAGCTGTATGGAACGAATGTGATTTCAGGTATTGCGTTTCTGGCTGTTCCGCAGGTGGTTGTATTTTTGATTACGGTGTTAATCTGTCTGGCAGAAGGAGTAACACAGGTAGAATACCTGGCAATATGGCTGCTTGTGATGCTTGCAACGGATGTGATTGCATTTTCGGTAGTGACCTTCTGCGCAATGTTTACAGGGCTATTGGTTGCAGTGCCTATTTATGTAGTGGTGGTAAACTGTCTGGCGTATGTGGTGAATTTCCTGTTGGAAATGGTGACAGGCTGCTTTGGATATGGAGTAGATGTTTACAATAGAATTACAGATTCTGTTCTGGTATGGCTGTCTCCGATTGTGTGCTATACCAGTAAGGTGCAGATGGTAACCAACTATATGGACGGAGAATTACAGAGCATGAGTCTGGAAGGGGTACATTGCATTCTGATTTATTTGGCACTGGCGCTTGTCTTATATGCACTTGCTTATGTCGTATATCAGAAACGCCAGATTGAACATGCCGGTGAATTGATTACGGTTGGATTTGTAAAACCAATCTTCCGCTGGGGCGTAGGTACCATTGCCGCGATGTATGGAAGTATCTTAGTTCGCGCCATTTTCATTGAATTTGGTATTCAAATAAACCTGTTTGTATTTGTCCTGTTGCTTTTGTTTATTGGAATGGTGGCATATTTTATAGCAGACATGTTTGTTAGAAAGACCTTCCATGTATTTAAGAAACAAAACTGGAAGGGCTGCGGACTGTTCTCGATTATTTTGCTGCTTTCCTTTAGTGGATTATATATAAACGCCGAATATCAAGAGCACAGATTGCCTGAGATAGAGGATGTAGAGTGCGCTTTTGTTGATTTGGGATATGCGACCAGATATGATGGCGAAGATATTCAAAAGGTAATTGATATTCATGAGAAGGTTCTTAAGAATCTGTCTTATTATGAACAGATGGATCCTTCCTATGGTGGTTATCGTTATATTACGGATAGTATATATGTGGACTATGAATATATCTCTATTCATTATGCAATGAAGAATGGAGAATTATTAAGTCGTAGCTATCGAATTCCAAGGGAAGGCGACGGACAGGAAATCATTGATACGATAATTGCGGTTGAAAAGGAACCAAAGAACTATCTGAAGAACACGCTGTGCAACAATTATGAGGAAATCACTGAATTTGTCGATGGTTGGGTAGAGTTCCAGGGATATTCAAATATGGGAGAACTGGAGTATTATTCACAGGATTTGACAAATGCACAGATGCAGAAGATTTATCAGGCAATTATTGCTGACACAATGGAAGGTAATCTGATTAAGTATAACAGCTATTATTATGGTGATTCGAAATATGAGGAAGTGTACAAGTCAGCCATGACGTATTATATCCGCTTTGATTATGTGGTGCCAAAAGGTGGAAAAGCGAATGGATATTGGGACTACTATTATGCATACATGTATCCGAATTATCAGATGCCAGAAGAAACCACAGAGTCTGTTGGATTTTCTTTTGGTAAGGATTGTGTGAATATTATCAATGCATTATATGAGTGCGGTGTGATAAAAGAGGGAATGGAAATCTTCTGGGAATATGATGAAGTGTGGTATGAAAATGCGACCGTAAGATTCTTATATTACGCGTTGGGATGTGATTACCAAACAATTACGGATTTTGAGGTTGCCGGAGTAAGCTTTGACAGATTCGAAACCGACGATGCTGGAGAGAAGGTATATATGAATGAATATGCCGTATTGACAGAAGCACAGTGTAGCCAGTTGTTCTATGCAATGATTGGTGATGCGAAGGATGAGGTATTATTCAAGTATAATCCGTCATATCTGGATTGGGATGAATACTATGAGGGAGAGGACAGTGTGTTCTCTTTGTATATGGATTATATTCATCCGGAAACCGGCGAATACCGCACGGCAGAGATTATGTTTGGTAGCGACTGCCAGTATATTATAGAAGAACTGGTGCATGTGGGAATTGTGGAATCAGCAGAGGATATTTGCTGGAATTTGGATGACACATATTAATCTAAACCTGAGGAGGGAAGATTATGAAACACAAACTATCCTTTTTTAATAAGACCATATTTAAGAAAAACATAACCTTGTATTGGCCGATTTGGGGAATATATACGTTTGTAATCATGTGCTCCATGCCTGTATCTCTGTGGCTGAGGTTTTATTCGTATTCTTATAGCTATACAGTGGAGACAAAGACCAGCATGCTGTATGATGTGCTGGAAATGACTGATTTTCATATTGTGTTGATTGCGATTACGGCTGTGATGGAAGGAATGGCGTTGTTCCATTATATGTATCATACGAAGAGTGCATATATGATACATGCTTTGCCTACCAATCGAGCGGAACTGTTTGGAACGAATATCCTTTCGGGTATCGTGTTCCTGGCAGTACCACAGATTGTTACGTTTTTAGTTACTGTGTTCGTGTGCTTAAGCGCGGGTGTGACACAGGTAGAATACATTGGTATGTGGCTGCTTGTGATGCTGGCGACGGATGTGATTGCTTTTTCCATAGTTACCATTTGTGCGATGTTTACCGGATTAATGCTGGCACTTCCGGCCTATGTGGTGGCAGCGAACTGTCTTGCATGGGTGATTGGCGCACTTATGGATATTATGGTGCAACTCTATGCTTACGGATATGGAAGCGGTGCGAGTGCGATGGAAAGCAGTGTGGTGAAGTGGCTGTCTCCATTGGTATGCTATCTTAGCAAGGTGGACTTGAAGCAGGTTGCATGGGGCGAGACGGAATGGAGAATGGAGCCTCAAGGAATCGACTGCATTCTTATCTATCTGGTAGTGGCAGTTGTACTATATATCGTTGCTTACTGGCTATATCAGAAAAGACATATCGAGCAGGCGGGAAATCTGGTGGCAATCAGCGGATTAAAGCGCATCGTTTGTTATGGCGTGAGTGTTCTTTTGGGAATATATGGAACGTTTCTTGTATCGGTGATTTTAGAATTGTACAGTTATTCCGTTTTTAGGACACCATCGTTTTATGTGTGGCTGGTGATACAGTCGATGATATTTTTCTTCATTGCAGAGATGCTCGTGAAGAAGACCTTCCGTGTGTTTAAGCGGGAGAATTGGATTGCAGCAGGAATAGCGTGCTTGATTACACTGGCTTGCTATGGTGGTTTGCGTGGATATGCAGAGATGAAGCAGTATGAGGTTCCAGCGGTAGAGAATATTAAATCTGTGACAGTGAGAATGAATTACTGGATGGATTTAGATGGACCAGAAAGCCAGTTGGCAGTGGAAGCACATCAATTGATTTTGGATAATCTGACATATTTGGAAAAAGTCGATGAGGAGGGGGTGTATTCCTACGAAGAGACGAAAACGATTATTTTTGAGTATTATCTATACGATGGTACATATATGCAACGCTATTATAAGATCCCGATGGATGATGGGCTTGGACAGAGCATTATCGACCAGTTTACAGAATATGAGAATACCGCAGAATGGTTTTTAGAGAGTCTTGGCATTGAAGATTACAAAGAGATAACGGATTTTGTAGCTGGGGAGGTTACGTATGCGACCTATGAATTCTGGAAAGATGGTGTGGTGCTATCTGCGGAATCAAAGAATGTTGAGCTTA
Organism: uncultured Lachnobacterium sp.; assembly: GCA_964408715.1. Taxonomy (GTDB): domain Bacteria; phylum Bacillota; class Clostridia; order Lachnospirales; family Lachnospiraceae; genus Roseburia. The sequence continues at coordinate 6,247 of CAYPAM010000013.1, read as the reverse complement.
CGTTAGAAGAATCCGAAAGACTCTTTTCTGCAATGATTGCAGATGTGGAGGCTGGAACATTGCAGAAATACAAGAATGAAACGGATGATATTTATCTATTGTCGTTTAACTTCTATGACCCGGAGGAGCCGGAGAAAATTATACAAACCACGGTTCGTTATGGAAAGGATTGTGCGAACATCCTCAATGAATTGGTTTCGCTGGGATACCTTGAGAGTCTGGAACATTTTTGCTGGGAAGCACCTTATGCCGTAACACCTGACCTTGAGGTATATCTGGGCGATATCTTCTGTTATGAATATGAGCAGGTAGAACAATTCCAATATGGGGAGGTGCAGCTTGGATATCATACGCTGGATGAGAATGGACAAGAGCAGTCGGTGTATGGCACATGTCTTCTTACGGATGATGCTCAAACAAAGGTAATCTATGATGCGATTTGTCAGGAATGGATAGATGGGACGCTGATAAAGTATAACACGTATTATTATCCGTATTATGTAACAGATGAGTATAGCGGTCCGGACAATGTATATACAATCCTGCTAGACTTTGTAGTACCGAATACGAATGGGATGGGTGATGCTGTCATCCGATTTGGTAGTGATTGTGAGCATATTATTCAGGCACTGGAGCGCGTAGGTATCATTGAGGACGCAGATGCGATTTGCTGGGATTGTAGCGAGTATGATTTGGACTATGATTTAGATGAAGAGTCAATCAAGGAAATGCTGGCATCCTATACGCAGTGGAGTGATGTAACCGGAACGTTATATTATGAGCGATATGATTTTGTTCCCAGAACATTAACGGAAGAGCAATGCATGAAGCTCTGTGAGACTGCGATTCTGAAAATGCAGGAAGAAGAATTTCGGATTCATACGAAATATCATTCTTATGCGAGTGCCTATACCGTATCATTGTATTTTACAGCGCCAGATTCAAACTGGTCGCAAACCTTAGAATTTAGTTTTGGTTATTGTGATTCATTTTTTCAATCAGTATTATTAGAGTTGGGACTATCGGCTGAGTAGTCCCAGCTTTTTTTGTTCTTGTCTCGGTGGGGAAAGTATTGTATATTATTATTGGTTTATTCTGTGTTGGAGGAATTGAAATGAGTAAAGAACACATTATATATAGAATACAGCCAGGCAGTATCGCTGAGGAGATGGAGCTTGAACCAGGCGACGTGCTGGTATCAATGAATGGAAATGAGATAGAAGACGTATTTGACTATCATTTTTATGTGAATGATACGTACCTGACGATTCTTGTTCGAAAGCCGGATGGCGAGGAATGGGAGTTAGAGATTGAGAAGGAATACGACGAGGATATCGGCATTGAATTTGAGAATGGTCTGATGGATGATTACAAATCCTGCACGAATAAGTGTATGTTCTGCTTTATTGACCAGATGCCACCCGGAATGAGAGAGACCTTGTATTTTAAGGATGATGATTCCCGATTGTCTTTTTTACAGGGCAATTACATTACCCTTACCAATATGAAGGACAAGGATTTCGATAGAATCATTCAGTACAAGCTTGCTCCAATTAATATCTCAGTGCACACTACGAATCCTAATCTTCGCTGCAAGATGCTACATAATCGTTTTGCAGGAGAGGCGCTTAAGAAGATTGACCGTCTCTATGAAGCCGGCATTCAGATGAATGGACAGATTGTATTGTGTAAGGGTGAGAATGATGGTGCAGAACTGGAGCGTACCTTGAGCGATTTGTCGAAGTATCTGCCATATATGGAGAGTGTTTCGGTAGTGCCGGTTGGACTTAGTAAGTATCGCGAGGGATTGTATCCGCTTGAGCCTTTTACCAGGGAGGATGCAATTACAGTCATTGAGACCATTGAAAAGTGGCAGGCAAAATGTATGGAAGAACACGATTTGCATTTTGTTCATGCGAGTGATGAATGGTATATCCTTGCCAAGCGTCCTCTTCCAGAGGAAGATTCTTACGATGGCTACCTGCAGTTGGAAAATGGTGTAGGTATGATGCGATTGCTTATGAATGAATTTGCTGAAGGATTAGAGGCTGCAAAGGAGCCGGAGCATAAAGAAGCGGCGATGAAGGTATTACACGAAGTGCATGGCGGACATTTTAAAGTGTCAATGGCGACAGGCAGACTCGCAGCTCCATTCTTACGTGAAATGGCAGCAGATTTTATGGAGGAGTTTCCTGGATATGAGGTAGAAGTCATTGATATCCGAAATGATTTCTTTGGAGAGATGATTACGGTATCCGGACTTATTACGGGGCAGGATTTAATCGCGCAGGCGAAGGAGAGGTCTTTAGGAGATACCCTTGCAATCCCTTGTAATATGCTTCGTATGGGAGAGAGAGTATTCTTAGATGACCTATCCGTAGGAGACGTGGAAAAGGCTTTACAAGTGCCGGTTCTTATTGTAAAATCAAGTGGTTTCGCGTTATTAGATGCGATGTTTGGATATGAAGTGGAGGTAGAAGATGAGTAAACCAATCGTGGCCATCGTTGGTCGTCCAAATGTTGGAAAATCGACTCTTTTTAACACCCTTGCAGGAGAACGTATCTCTATCGTTAAGGATACGCCTGGTGTTACAAGAGACCGTATATATGCGGATGTATCATGGTTAGATTATAATTTTACTTTGATTGATACCGGTGGTATTGAGCCGGACAGTGGAGATGTGATTCTCTCACAGATGCGTGAGCAGGCACAGATTGCCATTGATACAGCAGACGTAATTATGTTTATTGTAGACGTAAGACAGGGGCTTCAGGATTCCGATTCCAAGGTCGCTGATATGCTTCGTCGCTCCCACAAGCCGGTTGTACTTGTGGTAAATAAAGTAGACAGCTTCGAAAAGTTCCAGGCAGATGTTTATGAATTTTACAATCTGGGTATTGGAGAGCCATATCCGATTTCGGCATCAGAAAAGACAGGTCTTGGCGATATGTTAGATGAGGTTGTAAAATACTTCCCGGATTCAGCAAAGGAAGAGGTAGAGGACGAACGTCCAAAGGTTGCTATCGTTGGTAAGCCAAACGTTGGTAAATCATCACTGATTAATAAGCTGGCGCAGGAAGACCGCGTAATCGTATCAAATATCGCGGGAACAACACGTGATGCGATTGATACCGTTATCAAATACAACCGGCAAGAATATGTATTCATTGATACAGCAGGTATTCGTAGAAAGAGTAAAATCACAGAGGATATCGAGCGTTACAGTATTATTCGTGCAGTTGCAGCGGTAGAGCGTGCAGATGTTGTGATTCTTGTAATCGACGCAACGGAAGGTGTAACTGAACAGGATGCCAAGATTGCAGGCATTGCGCATGACAGAGGCAAGGGTATTATCATTGCTGTTAATAAATGGGATGCAATTGAAAAGAATAACGATACAGTAAAAGAGCATACACAGGACATCCGTGATGTGCTTAGCTTTATGCCATATGCAGAGATTCTCTTTATTTCTGCAAAATCAGGTCAGAGACTTCATAAGCTTTTCGAAATGATTGATATCGTTATTGAAAACAACAGCATGCGTGTCGCAACAGGCGTATTAAACGAAATCGTTACAGAAGCGGTTGCAATGCAGCAGCCTCCAACAGACAAGGGCAAACGACTGAAGATTTACTATATAACACAGGTTTCCGTAAAGCCACCAACCTTTGTCGTGTTTGTCAATGACAAGAATCTGATGCATTTTTCTTATACCAGATATTTGGAGAATCGTATCCGCGATACGTTTGGATTTAAGGGAACTGCGCTTAAATTTATAACTCGTGAACGAAAGGAAGAGAAGTAATTATGGTGATGCGTTTAGCGGCGTTGGCAATTGGATATGTGTTTGGAATATTCCAGACCGGTTTTATTTATGGAAAATTAAAAGGAGTAGACATTCGTCAGCATGGCAGTGGCAATACAGGTGCAACGAACTCCCTGCGAACCTTTGGATGGAAGGGGGGCTTGATTACTTTTGCAGTAGACTGTTTGAAGGCGGTGTTAGCGATTCTTTTGGTAAAATACCTGTTTGGTGCCTCATTTGATGGAGACATCAAGATATTGGAGATGTATGCAGGTCTTGGAGCAGTTTTGGGACACAATTTCCCATTCTATCTGAAGTTCAAGGGTGGAAAAGGAATTGCATGTACTGTAGGTGTTGCTTTTGTAGTATGCCCGCAGGCAGTACCGATATGTATTATCGTGTTCCTGTTATGTCTTGCATTGAGCAGGTATGTGTCACTTGGCTCTATATTGATGGCAATTGTTTTTATTATTCAGGTATTTGTGTTTAATGTTTATGGTATCTTGGGATTAGAAGGTGCAGCAGTTGTTGAATTTGATATTTTGGCATTCATATTCAGTGCAATGGCGGTTATTCGCCATAAAGATAACATTGTGCGCCTTATCAATGGAACAGAAAACAAGATTGGAAAGAAAGTAGAGTAACTATGAGAAAAGTTGGAATTATTGGGGCAGGTAGCTGGGGATGCGCGCTTGCAAAAAACCTTGCAAATAACGGACATGAAGTGACCATTTGGTCGATTATGGAAGATGAAATCAAGATGCTGGAGGAGCACAAGGAGCATATCGACAAGCTTCCGGGTGTAAAGCTTCCCGAGAATGTAGGTTATACCTGCGATATGAAGGAAGCGGTTGTGGGTAAAGATATGCTTGTGCTGGCGGTGCCTTCCATCTTTACAAGAAGTACGGCAAAGTCCATGGCACCATATGTGACAGACGGACAGGTAATTGTGTGTGTCGCAAAAGGGATTGAAGAGGATTCACTTAAGACGATTTCAGAAGTAGTGGAAGAAGAGATTCCGTGTGCAGATGTAACCGTATTCTGTGGACCTTCTCATGCAGAAGAGGTTGGTGTCGGACTTCCTACTACAATTGTAGCCGGAGCGAAAAGGCGTAAAACAGCAGAGCTGATACAGGATACCTTTATGAATGAGACACTTCGTGTCTATACAAGCTCTGATATTCTCGGTATGGAGCTGGGCGGTTCGTTAAAGAACGTTATCGCACTTGCTGCCGGTATGGCAGACGGACTTGGATATGGAGACAACACCAAGGCTGCACTCATTACACGCGGTATCGCTGAGATTTCGCGTCTTGCAGTTGCGATGGGGGCAAGACCGGAGACATTAAATGGTCTTACAGGTATTGGTGATTTAATCGTAACCTGTCAGAGTCAGCATAGCCGTAACCGTAGAGCCGGAGTGCTCATGGGACAGGGAATGACAATGGATGAAGCAACCAAGGAAGTTAAGATGGTGGTGGAAGGCGTATATTCTGCAAAGGCAGCACTCGCACTTTCAAGAAAATATGATGTCGCACTGCCTATTATTGAAGAGGTAAATAAGGTTCTCTTCGAGAATAAGTCTGCGAAAGAAGCTGTGACAGACCTGATGCTTCGCGAGAAACGTTCTGAGAGTGAATGTCATGATTGGGAGTAAAAATGTGAAATCACAGATTTCACATATGAATTTGCACAAGGTGCAAATTCTAGGGAAGGAGATTTAGATGGAAAAAATCAGAATCAAGTATTTTACCGATAAGATTGAGAAGTTAGATTATATTGATGGCAAATCCGACTGGATTGACCTTCGCGCATCAGAAGAAGTAGAGCTTAAGGCAGGCGAGTTCAAGTTGATTCCACTTGGCGTTGCAATGGAGCTTCCAAAGGGATATGAAGGACACCTTGCACCAAGAAGCTCAACCTTTAAGACGTGGGGACTGATTCAGACGAACAGTATCGGCATTGTAGACAATACCTACTGTGGAGATGAAGATATGTGGCGTATGCCGGTATATGCGACTCGTGATACCGTCATTCACGTCAACGACAGAATCGCGCAGTTTCGTATTGTAGAGAATCAGCCAAAGATTGTATTTGAAGAAGTTGAGCATCTCGGCAATGACAGCCGTGGCGGCTTCGGTACAACTGGAAAGAACTAATTTTGCAACAGACTTTTTCGTCAATCTGACAAGAGAATTGTCAAATCTTTGTCACTTTGCCAATAGTCTTTTTGACAAAGATAGGATAAGATGTCTGTAGTGAGAGTTCATAGGGAACTCACAGGAATATTAGGAGGAATATAGAAATGGCAAGTTTATCATTAAAGAACATTTGCAAAGTTTACGAAAACGGATTTGAAGCTGTTAAAGATTTCAACCTTGAAGTTGAAGACAAAGAATTTATCATCTTCGTAGGACCTTCAGGATGTGGTAAATCTACAA
>CAYPAM010000012.1:0-17652 GCA_964408715.1 uncultured Lachnobacterium sp. | reverse complement strand
GGCTGAAATTGTTATTTCACGTGGTGGAGGTGACGATATCGTTGTCTAATTTATTAAAACAATGTTTTGTCATTAACCATGAAAATGAAAAACGAGTAATTAATACGGATGAAAGATTTCAGAATGTTTTCCAGAAACCGGTAGAGGAGGCAGTCCCAAATAGCGAGGAGCTTCTCGATGGTTTTCTTGCAGGACTTGAAGCAGAGGAGATAACTGTGGAACCACAGATTACTCCGGAGGAGCTGTTAGAGCAGGCAAGACTTGAGGCGGAGAGCATTGTTGCTGCTGCAAAAGCAGAGGCGATGAAAACAGTAGACGAAGCTCATAAACAGGCGGAACTGTTGTTTGAGCAGTATAAACAAAATGGATATAACGCAGGTGCTTCACAGATGCAGGAAGAGTTAGAGAGCGAAAAGATTCGCTTGCAGGAGGAACTTATCCGGTTGAAGGACACCCTGCAGACTGAACACGATGCAAAGATGGAAACAATGGAGTCCGATATAGTGGATGCCATTATTTCTGTGTTTAACAGAGTGTTTGATATCCAGTTTGACAATAAGAAGAAGATATTATTGCATCTGGTCAACAACACACTTATGAATGTGGAGGTTGGTAAAGAGTTTCATATTCGTGTTTCAGAAGCAAATTATAAATTTATCGAGTCTCATATTGGAGATATCAAAGAAAAGATAGGAAATGATATTAATATCGAGATTGTCAATGATATGACATTAGGACCAGAGGATTGTGTGATTGAAACAGAATCCGGGGTGTTTAATTGTGGAATCGATATGGAACTTGCAAATCTTGAGAAGGATATCAGATCCCTGTGTAGTTAACACAGTTGGGGAATTACAGTGATAAAAGAAGCAGAGAAGTATTTGCAACTATCGGATAGACAATTTTATAAGGCTTATGGAAAAGTATCTATGGTAGTTGGACTTACGGTGGAATCCATTGGACCAATGGCAAGACTCAACGACCTGTGCAAGATATATCTTGACAAAGAGTTGAATGAGCATGTCATGGCCGAAGTGGTCGGCTTCCGTGATTCAAAGCTGATTCTGATGCCTTTTGATAATGTCGAGGGCGTTGGAGTAGGGTGTGTTGTAGAGAATACAGGACATCCATTGGAAGTACCGGTAGGCGATGGATTGCTCGGGCATACCTTGGATGGTATTGGGAGACCAACAGACATAGCTTCCATCAAGCTTCCATATGCATATCCAGTGGAAGCACTTCCACCGGATCCAATGTCAAGGGAAATCATTAGCGAAGTCCTTCCTTTGGGCGTAAAAGCAGTAGATGGACTTATCACAATCGGTAAGGGACAACGTATTGGTGTTTTTGCAGGTTCCGGTGTGGGCAAGAGTACCCTGCTTGGTATGTTTGCCCGTAATACGAAGGCAGATGTCAACGTTATTGCCTTGATTGGTGAGCGTGGACGAGAGGTGCGAGAATTCATCGAACGAGATTTAGGACCGGAAGGTATGGCAAGATCGGTCGTAGTTGTTGCTACGTCGGATAAGCCGGCCTTGATTCGTAATAAAGCTGCAAAGACAGCAACGGCGATTGCAGAATATTTCCGTGACCAGGGCAAGGATGTCCTTCTTATGATGGACTCGCTGACACGTTTTTCGATGGCGCAGCGTGAGATTGGACTTGCATCCGGAGAACCGCCGGTAACAAGAGGGTATCCGCCAAGTGTATATTCTGAGATGCCAAAGCTTCTCGAACGTGCTGGGACATCTGACAAAGGCTCTATCACAGGTTTATATACCGTATTGGTTGATGGCGATGATTTCAATGAGCCAATCACAGATACAGCACGAAGTATCTTGGATGGACATATTATGCTGGATAGAAAGCTTGGTCACAAGAATCATTACCCGGCAATTGATGTATTACAGAGTATTTCCCGTGTAATGAGTTCGATTGTCTCCAAGGAACATAAGGCTTTGGCGGGTAAGTTAAAGAATGTTTTGGCAACCTATGCCGAGGCAGAGGATTTAATCAATATCGGTGCATATAAGAATGGGTCAAATCCTGATATTGATTACGCGATTAAGAAGATCCGTGTTGTAAATGAATTTTTATGTCAGGCAACTGACGAGAAGTTCCAATTCGAAGAAGAGTTAGAACTTTTGGAACAGGTTTTTGCAGATTAATAGTAGGGTGTTTTTATGGCAAAGTTTAAATACAGAATGCAAAATATTCTGGATATTAAATTAAAACTGGAATCCCAGGCAAAAATTGCATACGGTATTGCGAACCAGAAATATCTTGCGGAGCAAAAGACACTCCAGGAGTTGATTCTTCGCCGCGTTGGCTATGAGAAGGCACTCAAGGACCTGATGACAGGAACCATTGATGTTCAGAAGGTGGCACATGCAAGAGCAGATGTGAATACCATGAAAACATTGGTGCGTCGTCAGATGATAGCAGTGCATAAAGCAGAGCTGGAATTAAACGATGCGAGACAGAAGTTAAATGAGATTATGGCTGAACGTAAAACACACGAAAAACTTCGTGAGAAAGCTTTTGAGCAGTTCAAGGAAGAAATAAAAGAGAGCGAAAGTAAAGAAATTGACGAATTAGTAAGCTTTACTTACAGCTCTAAGTAGGAGAGGTACTTATGGCGTTATCCAAGAAAAAAGAAAAGACAAAGGTGGACATAGATAAGGTTGAGAGCGAAGATGCCGGTGAGGGCATTGGAAGCAAAATTATCCTTGCTTTTGTGACTTTGTTAATTATTATCATTTGGCTTGGAATCATCATTTTATTCATTAAGTTTGATGTAGGAGGATTTGGCTCGACCGTCCTTCGACCAATAATAAAGGATGTTCCATATCTGAATCTGATTCTTCCGGAAGAAGAACCAGCAGAGGAAGAAGCATATCAGTTTGAGTCTATCGAGGATGCAGTTGCTCGTATAAAAGAGTTGGAGGCTATGTTGGATGCGTCGCTTTTGGAAAACGAAAACGATAATGCAACAATTGCGGATTTGCAGAATCAGATAGCAGCACTTTCTGTTTATAAGGAAGAGCAGGATAAGTTCGAGGACACCAAAGAGAAATGGTATGAAGAGGTTATCTTCGGCACAGAAGGTGTAGAGTATGATTGGTATAAAACCTATTATGAAAGCATTGATCCGGAGAATGCTGAGGTTTTATATAAACAGGTTGTTGAACAGTGGGCTTATGATGAGGCAGTACAGGAATATGTAACAACGTATTCCTCCATGCCGGCAAAGGCTGCTGCAGCAATCTTTGACAGCGAACAGATGCAGGGTAATCTTAGACTTGCGGCAGACATATTGCTGAATATGGATACGCAGTCGAGAGCTGACATCCTTGCAAAAATGGATCCAGAAAATGCTGCCAAATTGACAGAAATGATGGAGCCAGACAAGTAAAACTAAATAATGAAGAAAGGAGGACTTGCATGACAACAGCAAATCTTTTAAACGTTTCTCCTGTAAAAGGTGTACAGGTGGATGTTTCAAAGAAGTTGCAGGAAGAGGCCATTGAGGTAACAGAGATTTTTGCTTCCATGATGAATCAAAGCTTTAACCCTGTGGAACAGATGGAAAATGAAACGTCTTCCAACATTGGCGTTTCAAAAGCAGATGGCGCACAGGCAATTAATGATTCGTATGAGCGTTTCAGCTATAAGGACAAACAGATTGAAGCTGCAAAGGATAATGAGCTTTCCGAAGAAGAAGTAAAAGCAGCACAGGAAACCTTAGAGCAGACGGAAGAAGAAATCATAACCATCATCCGCGAAGAGTATGACGTGGATGAAGAAGCCATACAGGATTTACTTGAGAAAATGGGATTAGAAGTGATTGACTTGCTCGACCCAAAGAATCTGGTAAGCTTTATGGTAGCGTTGACAGATGTTGCTTCAGGCGAAGAACTGTTATTGGACGAAAGCTTTCTGACAATCATGGACGCTATGAATACCATAGCGGATAATCTCATGAAAGAATTGAATGTAGACATGAATGGTTTGCAGGACATTATTTCACAGATGGAAATCATGAATGCAGGAACAGAGGAAGTTACCTTCGAACAGGAATTGACTATGCAGATGGAAGGACGAATGACAGAGGACGGACATAGCATAGAGAATTCAACACCAGAAGAGGTTGTTTCATCTGAGGTACAGCAGTCTGTAGAAGCTTCAGAAGAGCTGAATGTACAGAAGGCAGAGGTGGAAGACACCACGGATACCAAGGTAGAACCAACTAGAGTAAACGAAGCTTCGGCTAGTGCAGAAACAGAATCCACTCTTTCGAGCAACGAAGATTCTAGAGAGGATTCATTATTGAATCAGCAGAACGATGATTCTGAGGTGGTAATACTCGCAAATCAGTCTTCACAGCAGTTGGGACAGGTAAGTAAGATGCCACAGACGCAGTTTACTTCATACTTCAGCGTAGATACAGCGCAGATTATGGAACAGATTGCAGAACAAATCAAGGTTGTGGTTACACCAGATACGACATCAATGGAAATGCAGCTTAATCCGGAAAATCTTGGCAAGATTTATTTGAACATTTCCTCAGAAAAAGGAACGGTGAACGCACAATTTTATGCGACAAATGAGGTTGTAAAAGAAGCTCTTGAGGCTCAGATGTCAATACTTCGTGAAAACCTAACACAGGCAGGTGTGAAGGTTGATGCTATCGAAGTAACAATTGCATCTCATGAGTTTGAGAAGAACCTGGAGCAGAATCAGCAGAACCCAAATGAAGAACAGGTTCAGCAGGAACAGACTCCAAAGCGTCGCAACATTACCGTCGATACTCTTGATGAATTAGCAGGAGTAATGACAGAAGAAGAAACCTTAGTCGCTCAGATAATGAAGGACAATGGTAATTCAGTAGACTTTACAGCTTAAAGGAGGAGAAAGTATGGCAATTGTAGCAAACGTTGTGAATGGTGTGTTACAGTATGAATACACCGATAGCAGCGCAAAAGACACATCTATGCTTGGTTCTACAGATTTGGGATATGACCAGTTCTTACAGTTGTTATGTGCAGAAATGCAGTATCAGGACCCACTTGAACCAACAAGTAATACGGACTATATTGCACAGCTTGCAACATTCTCACAGTTAGAAGCAACACTTTCCCAGACAGACAGTATTAAGGAACAGACAGACAGTATTTTAGAAAGTACACAGTCACAGCAGTTAAGCCTTGCAAATGCTTTGGTTGGTAAGGATGTCATTCTTGCAATAGAAGATGGTACCTATATAACTGGTACAGTTGATTACATTATGTACGAAAATGGTGAGATTTTCTTAGCAGTAAATGATTCCTTATATTCGCTCTCAACACTTGATTCTGTTGCAGATGCTGCATATTACGATGCAGTGACATTATCAAATACTTTTGCAGAAATGCTTAAAACACTTCCTAGCGTTGATAATCTTGATGTTTCATACAAGACCATGGTAGAACAGCTTGTAGAATTATACGAAGGAATGTCATCATATGAACAGGGATTCGTTGATTCTGATACAGTTATCACATTGCGTAAGTATCAGACCAAGATGGAAGAGTTAGTAGCTGCTGCTGAAGAGATGGAATCAGAAAAAGTTGAATCTGAGGAAACAACCGAAGAGACAGAAGAAGTAACAGAGAAATAAAATTAAATAGTGATGGAGGTTTGATTATGCATCAGATATCCAACCAGTTTTTATCCATCGAACAGGTAACCGACCAGTACTTAAACAAAACAAAAAGTACACTTCCGGTGAGTTCGTCAGACATATCCTTTGAGGATGTCTTAAGACAGAAACAGAACGAATCGGTTATGGAGTCGTCTGAGTTGAAATTTTCTAAGCATGCAGCGAACAGGCTGAATGACAGGAGTATTCTACTCACGAATTCACAGAATATTCGGTTAGAGAATGGGGTAAAACAGGCGAGTGAAAAAGGGATAACAGAATCCCTGGTTTTGGTTGATTCGCTTGCATTTATTGTGAATGTGCCAAATAAAACGGTCATCACAGCAATGGATCAAACTGAAACAGACAGTAATATTTTTACAAACATTGATGGAGCAGTTATTATTTAGCCGGACCTTTATGGAGGCTTCGTTTTCTGAATGACAGATGAAAACAAATACATTGCTCAATAATAGGAGGTCATTTAATTATGATGAGATCATTATACTCTGCTGTGTCAGGTCTTAAGACACACCAGACAAGAATGGACGTTATCGGTAACAATATCGCAAACGTTAACACAGAATCTTTTAAGTCAACAAGCGTAACTTTCCAGGAAATCATGTATCAGACAATTTCGTCTGCATCTGGCGGAAATGCCGCAACAGGTATTGGCGGTATTAATGCAAAACAGATTGGTCTTGGTGTTACTACCGGTGCAACAAACGTCAGTATTACTACTGCCGGTGCGGCAGAGACCACAGGTAATCCATTCGACTTAAGATTATCTGACAGTGAATCTACCAACTTCTTCGTTGTAAGTGACGGAACAAACACATTCTTCACACGTTCGGGCTCTTACTATGTAGATGGTAACGGATTCCTGTGTATGACATCTACAGGTTATACACTAATGGGATGGCAGGTTGACCCAACAACAGGTGATATTAGAAAAGATACAGTATCTCCACTCCAGATTATGTCTGCTTCAAACCAGACATCTGCACCGGAAGCAACTACATTAGGCGTAGTAGCAGGTGTGCTTGACAAGAATGACTCAAACGTAACAAGTGAAGACGGTTATGTAATGACATTAGGCTTCTATGATGATTTGGGATATTCTTATACTGCAAAATTCAACACAAAGAGTACAGCAGTACCAGGTAAATACACAATTGAACTTAGTGCAGTTATCGACTCTGAAGGTAGAGACGTCTTAGACGGAACAGGCGTAACGGTTGATGATTTGTTCGGTGGAACTGTTTATGTAACAGACGAAAATGGTAATATCGTTGATGCAGATGGTAATGTTCTGACAGAACAGGCAGATGGAACATGGACATATGAAGTGGTAACACTTGTCACAGCTACACCTGATGGAACAGATGCAGATGGTAATACAATTGATGCAAATGGAAATATTCTGACAGAACAGGCAGATGGAACATGGGCTTACGAAGAAGTAACAAATGTCGAGTCAACACCTCTTACAACAGGTGGATTTGAACTCATCTATGACACAAATGATGGTACATTCATTTCGGTAGGCGGTGAAGACACTGTAACACTTACCATGTCAAAGATCCTTTCTAATACAGTAAGTGAAGATGGCACAGTAAGTAATTTCAAGGATATCGTAATTGATTTTACAAGCAGCTTGAACTTAAACAATGGTGGAACTTCTACATTGGCAGCCGAAAAAGGTGTTGATGGTGAAGGCACCGGTAAGAAGCTTGGTGCATTGACGGGACTTTCTGTTGATACAAGTGGTAAAGTCTGGGGTTCTTATGACAATGGTAACACAGTTCTTCTGTGCCAGATTGCGGTAGCACAGTTCTCAAATGCATCTGGTCTTGAGAAGGTTGGTAACAACTGTTATCAGACAACACTTAACTCTGGTGATTTCGACGGTATTGGTATAGAAGTTTCTGCAGATGGCAGTTCAATCTCAACTGGTGAATTGGAAATGTCCAACGTTGATTTATCTGCGCAGTTTACAGATATGATTATTACGCAGCGTGGTTTCCAGGCTAACTCACGAGTTATTACAACTTCGGATACTCTGTTAGAGGAGCTCATTAATCTGAAGCGTTAGTATCAAATGAATGATGGGGAGTGATTAGTGGTCACTCCCCATTTTTTGTTCTAAATGTTGTGGTTTTTTTACAAAAAATTCTGGTTTTCGACAAAAGAAAGTAGACAAGTTAGTAAAAAAATAGTAAAATCATATAAAGGGTAAACTGACATATTATGTGAAAGTATGTCCATTTAAAAATATGTTATGGGAAGGTGTATAACATGGATGTTGGATCTCTTGTAGGTATAATTATTGGTTTTGTGATGGTTATCTTCGGTATTGCTTCGAGTGGTGGTATTGATACATTCGGAAACTTCATTGATATACCATCAGTATTCATTACAATTGGTGGTTCAATCAGTTCCGTTTTGACAGCTCACAAGCTGCCGGATTTTATTAATGGATTAAAATCCATTAGTCTGCCATTCAAGGAAAAGGTAAACGATCCGGGACAGGTAATTCGTCAGATTATTGAATTGTCAAATGTCGGACGTAAGGAAGGTTTGCTGGCACTTGAAGAAGCAGCTAATAATATAGAGGACGATTTCTTGAAGAAGGGTATCATGTTAGTTGTTGATGGTACAGACCCTGAACTTGTAAGAGGAATTCTTGAGACGGACCTTGTGTGCTTACAGGATCGTCATGGTAAGGTAATCGGTTTCTGGGATAAATGGGCAGAAATGGGCCCTGCATGGGGTATGATTGGTACACTGATTGGTTTGGTTAACATGTTAAAGACATTGGATGATGCGTCTTCCATTGGACCGAACATGGCAGTAGCTCTTCTTACGACATTATATGGTTCCTTGATTGCGAACTGGTTATGTACCCCAATAGCAAATAAATTAAAAGAAAACAATCAGCAAGAAGTAATTATGAGAGAAATCACAATCGAAGGTCTTCTTTCTATTCAGGCAGGTGAAAACCCACGTGTTATTGAAGAGAAACTGAAATCCTTCTTAGCACCTTCTGCTCGTGAAGCATTAGTAGGACAGGATGGTCTTGGAGGTGAAGAATAGTGGCAAAGAAAAAGGAGATGGAAGGACCAAAAGGGGCAGCACCTTGGATGGCAACCTTTTCGGACCTTATGAACTTACTTCTGTGTTTCTTCGTTTTACTGTTCTCAATGTCAACCGTCAATGAGGAGAAGTTCCAGATGGTAATTGCTTCCCTGCAGTCGAGCATAAGTATTTTCCAGAATGGAAGCCTAAGCATTGGCGATGGAGAGTTGGTAGGGGCCGGAATACGACAACTGGAATTTCTGGATTCCTATTACAAGGATTTGGCGAATTCGCAGCAGGATGATGACGATGAAGGAACAACTGGAGATTTGCAGGATCAGTTAGCGCAGGCCGGATTAAAAGAGTCTGAGGAAATTGCAGATAATGTACAGAACGCCGTTGATGATCTCGGTATCAGTGATGCCGTTGAGATAACATTTGACGAGCAGTATGTAATGTTAAATCTCAGCGGTGGTATCCTTTTTGAATCCGGTAAGGCAGAGATTATGCCGGAAGCACAGGCGATTATTGATAAGATCGCAATTGTGTTAAAACAGTATGATAAGAATATTATCGAAGTGGAAGGACATACGGATAACGTTCCGATTAAGTCCGGACGCTACGAAAATAATAACGTATTGTCTATGTATCGTGCACTTGCAGTTGCAGATTACATCCGTGAAGTAACGGATTTGAATCCAGCGTATATAAAGTCCTCAGGAAGAGGAGAGTATGTACCTATTGCAGATAACAGTACTGCGGAAGGACGTGCAAGAAATCGAAGAGTTGTGATTAAGATTTACAATTCTTATAGTTCAAACATAGAAGAATAGAGGGGAATTGCTAGTATGAAGAAAAATTTAATGTCAGTAGTTATTTTGGCCTTGTTGATTGTGAATCTTGTGTTGACATCAGTGCTTATGTTTACAATTTATCCACAGGCAAAGAAAGCAAATGAATTGATTACCAGTGTATGTAATGCAATCCAGCTTGATTTGAACAGTGGAGCTGCAACAGGTTTATCAAACCTTCCACTTAGTCAGATTGCAACATATAAGGTTGGCGATGGTGCAGATATGACAATCAATTTGTCAGGCGGTGGATATGCAGTAATTCAGGTATCACTTTCTGTAAATAATCAGAGCGATACATATAAGAGCAGTGAGACAACAACTCTTTCTGAACAGGAATCCATCATTAAGGATGCGGTTAATAACATCGTTCGTCAGTATACAAAGGATGAGTTTTTAGAAAACAATGATGCTGTTAAGAAGGAGATTTTAAAGAGCCTTCAGCAGACATTTGGCGCAGATTATGTGGTTGGTGTTACATTCCCTAAGGTGACAACAGACTAATCCGGATTTTCTGATAATTTGCAGTATAGGTGGTGAATAGAGAATGGGTGATGTTTTATCTCAGAACGAGATAGACAGTTTGCTGGCCGCGCTAAGCAGTGGCGAGTTAGATGTTGATGAAATTAAAGAGAGTGGCGAGAAACAGGTAAAAGATTACGACTTTGCGCGTCCATCCAAGTTCTCGAAAGAACATCTTCGTACATTGGAGATTATTTTCGAACATTATGGAAGACTTTTATCCACGAACCTTCCGGTTTATCTGAGAAAGAACGTTCAGATAGAGGTTATGAATTCGGAAGCAGTTACATATCAGGAATTCACAAATGCGCTTTCTAATCCAGTGCTTTTAGGAATTGTAAACTTCGCACCGTTGCAGGGAAGCATCATTATTGAGATGGCTACCAACCTTGGCTATGCTATGGTTGATCGTATGCTTGGCGGCAAGGGAGAACCGATTGATAAGATTCGGGAATTCTCGGAGATAGAGCTGTTGATTATTGAACGAATCATGATTGTTTGTGTGAATTTACTACACGACCCATGGATGAACGTATTAGAGATACAGCCTAGATTGGAACGTATAGAAACCAATTCCCAGTATGCGCAGATTATTTCACCAAGTGAAATGATTGCGATTATCACAATTAACGTCAAAATTGGTGATGTGGAAGGGCTTATGAATATTTGTCTCCCATACATTGTATTGGAGGATGTGATTGATAAGCTGAATACAAAATACTGGTATGCAAATATGCAGCAATACGATGAAACAAATTATGCGGATGCAATCGAAGTTTTGATTCGTAAAGCCCAGATTCCGATAAAAGCGGTATTGGGTAATAGTACAATTTCAGTGAGTGATTTTTCAATGCTTCAGGTGGGAGACATTATTCGTCTTGACAGAAATGTTGAAGAGGAGCTGGATGTGTATGTTGGAAATATCAAGAAATTTGTTGCATTGCCTGGCGCATCGGGTGATAATTATGCAGTTAGGGTTACAGAAGTAGTTAGAGAGGAGCAATAAAGGTATGGATGGAGTATTATCTCAGGAAGAAATCAGCGCATTACTTAGTGAACCGGGACAAAGTGCTGTTTCAAAAGACAGATTGACGGATAGTGAAAAGGATGCAATTGGTGAGATCTCGAATATTAGTATGGGAACAGCTGCCACCACACTGTTTTCTCTGGTAAACCGCAAGGTTGAGATTTCAACACCAGTTGTTTCATATGCAACATGGGAAGACCTTGTTGCTGCTTATGAAAGACCATGTGTATTCATTCGTATTGCATACACTGTGGGCTTGGACGGAAGCAATATTCTTGTTTTAAAAGAAAATGACGTTAAGATTATTACAGATCTTATGATGGGTGGAGATGGTACAAATACAGATGGCGAGCTGGGTGAGTTACATTTAAGTGCCATTAGTGAAGCGATGAATCAGATGATGGGTTCAGCCGCAACCTCTTTATCATCAATGCTGAATCAAACAATCGATATCAGCCCACCAATGGCAGATTTGGTTGACTTGAAAGAGACTATGGATGAAGCCTCTATTGATGAATTTTTAGCAGGTGAGTTTGTCTGCATTACATTTAGAATGGAAATCGGTGATTTGGTTGACAGCAAGATTATGCAGTTATATCCAGTTTCATTTGCTAGAGGAATGTGTGAAGGCGTAACACGCACTATGGAGATGGATACAAAGAGCGTGAAGGAAGTAGCACCGACCCCGACACCAACTCCGGTAGAACAGCCAGCGCCAGAGATGACTGCTCAACCAATGATGGGGCAACCAATGATGGGACAGCCAATGATGGCTCAGTCGATGATGGGACAACCGATGATGGGACAACCAATGATGGGACAGCCGATGATGGCTCAACCGATGATGGCGCAGCCAATGATGAGCCAGTCTGTAAATGTTCAGCCGGCACAGTTTGGAACGTTTACCAATACTCCGGTAGGAGTATATCAACCAGAAAACATCAACTTAATTATGGATGTGCCATTAGAAGTAACGGTTGAACTAGGAAGAACAAGCAAGTCTATTTCTGACATCTTGGATTTAGGACCGGGTAAGATTATTGAGTTAAATAAGATTGCGGGAGAACCAATTGATGTACTTGTTAACGGCAAATATGTTGCAAAAGGTGAAGTCGTAGTTATTGAAGAAAGCTTTGGGGTTCGTATTACTGAAATTGTAAATACAGCACCAGTGGTACAGCAACAGTAACAGAAGTTGAAGGAGATATAGAATAATGGGTAAGAATATTTTAATTTGTGATGATGCTGCTTTTATGAGAATGATGATTAAAGACATTCTTTCAAAAAATGGTTATAACATCGTTGGGGAAGCAGAAAACGGCCTTGTTGCTGTTGAAAAATATGCAGAAACGAATCCGGACCTGGTACTTATGGATATCACAATGCCGGAAATGGATGGAATTAATGCATTAAAGAAAATCAAAGAAAAGGATCCGAATGCATCTGTAATTATGTGTTCTGCGATGGGACAGCAGTCAATGGTTATTGAGTCTATACAGGCTGGTGCAAAGGATTTTATTGTAAAACCTTTCCAGGCAGATCGTGTTTTGGAAGCTGTAAAAAAAGTGGTAGGCTAGTATGGATCAGTATTTAGAATTTGTGGGTATTTTGCTTATCTTCGTATTTGTGTTAGCAATTACGTATCTGGGTTCAAAATGGATGGCAGGATACCAAAAAAAACATATGAAGAGTAAGAATCTTCAGATTATCGAGTCAATTCCTGTGGGTAACAGCAAGATGATTTGTTTGGTAAAGGCAGGAACTGAATACTTGGTAGTTGCAGTAGGTAAGGATGTAATACATCCCCTTGCAACGTTGTCAGAAGACCAACTGACAGACTTATCATTTAAGTTGGAGGGCACTCCTCGTAAAGAAGAATCATTTCAGGAGATTTTTGGACAGTTTAAGAATAAACTGTCTCAAAAGTAGGTAACATATGAGCAAGTTTAAGAAATGTTACTGCATAGCATCAATTGTTTTTGCGGTATGCGTTATTGTTTTTTCAATTGCATATACATTTGCCAGTCCATCGACGGTGTATGCGTCTGCCAATGAGGGAGCGACTGATACAGAAGCGGATTATAACGACTCAACAAATGGAATTCACATTAGCATTGATAATAGTGAAGGTACTATGTCTGCGTCAATTCGTATTTTACTGCTTTTGACAATCTTGTCGTTGGCACCATCTATTCTGATTATGCTTACGTCATATACCAGAATTATTATTGTGCTTCATTTCCTTCGAACGGCGCTTGGCACGCAGACCGCTCCACCAAATCAGGTGTTAATCGGACTGGCCTTATTTTTGACCTTTTTCATTATGTGGCCAACCTTTGAAGAGGTAAATACAACTGTAATTCAGCCGTTAGATGAAGGCACAATTACCACAGAGGAAGCGATGGAATTGGCTGAGATACCTTTCCGCGAATTCATGGGACAGTATACACAGGTGAAGGATTTGCAGTTGTTCGTTGATATTTCCGGAGAAACCTATGAATCTACGGAACAGATGATTGAAGAAGTGCCTTTTACCACATTGATTCCTGCATTTATCATAAGTGAACTCCGTACAGCATTTATTTTAGGTTTTTTAATCTATATTCCGTTTATTGTAATTGATATGGTTGTGTCGTCGGTGCTTATGTCAATGGGTATGATGATGTTGCCGCCTACGACAATCTCATTACCATTTAAGATATTGTTATTTATTTTGGCAGACGGCTGGAATCTTGTGATTGCTAGTCTGGTTCAAACATTTTATTAAGGGGAGTTATAATAGATGATTACACAGGACGCAGTATTAGATATTGCTCGTAATGCAATATATACAATTGTAATAGTATCAGCACCAATGCTTCTTGTGGCATTAATTGTTGGTTTAATCATTAGTATATTTCAGACTGTCACTTCAATTCAGGAGCAGACTCTGACCTTTGTTCCGAAGATTCTTGCGGTATTTATCGTGATGATTCTCTGCGGTTCATGGATGATGAATACGTTGATTGAACTTGTGACAGAGCTGTGGTCAAATTTTAGTTATTATACTAGTATGTGATAAACGATGGTTGAAGTTAACTTTTCTTTAGAAGATTTTGAGTACATATTATTGATATTAGTTCGTGTCGCCAGCTTCGTATACATAGCTCCATTCTTTGGACAGAGCGGAGTGCCAAGCCAGGCCAAAATCGGACTTGCACTTTTCTTATCATTAATACTGTATCCTGTAGTGCCACACTCGGCGCTTGAGTATTCAAGTGAAATAGGGTATGGCATTGCTGTGCTTAAAGAGGCAATAACAGGATTATTGATTGGGTTTGCGGCAAATATCTGTAATTCCATTGTGATTTTTGCAGGTAATATTATAGACATGGATATTGGTTTATCCATGGCGACAACATTCAATGCGGATATGAGCTCTCAGACAACAGTTACCGGTAACTTGTATTATTATCTGGTATTTGCGTTTATGATAGCATCCAATACTCATTTGTATATTATACGAGCTATTGCGGATTCCTTTTATGTGGTACCAATCGCGGGAGCGGTATTTGAATGGGATAGCCTGCTTGTATCTATGACAAAGTATATGACAGATTTATTCATCATAGGTTTTCGAATCTTTTTGCCGATTTTTGCGACAATGATGATTATGAACTGTATCCTTGGAATCATGACTAAGGTGGCACCACAGATTAATATGTTCTCTGTTGGTATCCAGATGAAGATTTTGGTGGGTTACCTTGTATTGTTTGTTTCAATATTCATGTTCCCAAGTGTTGCGGAAATGGTGTTTAATGAAATTAAGACAATGGTGGTTTTGATTATTGAAGGTATGTATTGACGATAAATATTCAAAAAAACTCATATTGCGCTATAACCTGCAGTGGTTTGCGGATGGCGAAGGCGGAGAAAAGACTGAGCCGGCGACTCAGAAAAAGTTAGAGGACGCACGAAAAGAAGGTAAGGTCGCAAAAAGTAAGGACTTGACGCAGGCCTTTGAACTAGTGGTTATGTTTCTGCTTTTTAAAGTGTTTATCAGCTATATTGGGGAAAATATGATAGAGCTGTTTTCGCAGACAATAGGGCGCATGGCTGAGTTTGTTCAGGTGAATCAGGCCGGACTTGGTTTGCCGGCGGTCAACTCGTTGTTTGTGAATGCCTTGTTGCAGCTGCTCAAGATTGTGTGGCCGTTTTTCGTGTTTGGTTTTGTGATTACGTTTCTTGTGACGGTGTATCAGGTTGGTTGGAAGGTTTCAACTAAACCCATGGCGCCGAAGCTGTCCAAGTTTAATCCAATTAATGGTTTCAAACGAATTATTTCCAAGGACTCATTATTTGAGCTGTTGAAAGCCATTGTTAAAGTTATTGTTATTGTTTATATCGCTTATACATCTATCAAGGATGAAGCGAATAACCTGTTTATCCTATATGAGATTGAATTAAACCAGGCGGTGGCTATGGTAGGAAATATCATCATTGATGTAGGATTGAAGATTAGTATTGTATACGTTGTAGTTGGTCTTGGAGATTATATCTTTCAGCGACATAAGTTCAATGAAGAGATGAAGATGACCAAGCAGGAAGTAAAAGACGAATACAAAAACACAGAAGGTGACCCTCAGGTAAAGGGACGTATCAGACAGAAGATGAGAGAGGTGTCTCAAAGACGTATGATGCAGGACGTTCCAAAGGCCGATGTCGTTATTACCAACCCGACCCATTTTGCAGTTGCGATTAAATATGACGCACAGGTGAGTAGAGCACCAATCGTCGTGGCGAAGGGGGAAGATTTTCTAGCGCAGAAGATTAAAGAGGTTGCGAAAGAGAATCATGTAGAAATCGTAGAAAATAAGCCATTAGCGAGAATGCTGTATCACAATGTGGATATTGGCGCTGAGATTCCTCCGGAGTTATATCAGGCGGTAGCAGAGGTTCTTGCGATGGTATACCATATGAAGAATCCATAAATAAGATGTAGGTTTTTGAAGACTAGAATGATATGAGAGGAGGGGGATTTGATGATTAAAAAGACAGACCTTGGCGTCGGTTTATATATGCTTGCAGCAATTGTTTTCTTTATCATTCCAATTCCTGCCTGGCTCTTAGACGTGATGTTTGCCTTGAATTTGGCAATTTCTCTTATGATTCTATTCAATGTAATGTTCGTAAAAGAAGTATTGGATATGTCATATTTTCCAACCATGCTTTTGTTTACAACCATCTTCCGAATCTCCTTAAACGTATCTTCTACACGTTTGATTCTGTTAGATGGCAATCCGGGTAACGTAGTTCAGACCTTCGGTAACTTCGTTGGTGGTGGGGACCTGGTTGTTGGCTTTATTGTATTTATTGTTCTTATCCTGATTCAGTTCCTTGTTATTAATAAAGGTTCTGAACGTATCGCAGAAGTAACCGCACGATTCACGTTGGATGCTATGCCTGGTAAACAGATGGCGATTGATGCGGATTTAAATACAGGGGCGATTACAGATAAGGAAGCAAGAGAACGTCGGGCAAAGATTCAGGAAGAGTCCAGCTTCTTTGGTGCGATGGACGGTGCTACGAAGTACGTAAAGGGTGACGCGACAGCAGGTGTTATTCTGACACTTATCAACCTTGTCGGCGGTCTTATCATGGGTGTTATGGATGGCATGGATATTATGGATGCACTTAATATGTATGGTGTCCTTACTATCGGTGACGGTCTGGTATCACAGATTCCATCTCTTCTTATCTCATTATCAACCGGTATTCTTGTAACAAAAGGCTCTAAGGATGCTGATTTCTCTGATGCAATGGTTAAGCAGCTCTTTGGTATTCCAAGAGTATTGTATATCGTTGGTGCTGTACTGGTATTCCTTGGAATTGTATCACCGCTTGGCTTCTTGTTCGTTATCATGGGCGCGATTTTTATAATTTGTGCGCGCATGATAGAGAAAAATATGGGCGAGGAACGTATCGAAAGCGAGGTGTCCGCTGTGGAGACCGAGGCAGAAGAGATACGAAGACCGGAAAACGTTGTTTCTCTGTTGCAGGTTGACCCAATCGAATTGGAATTCGGTTATGGCATTATTCCATTGGCAGACGTCAATCAGGGTGGCGACTTACTTGACCGCGTTGTTATGATTCGTCGTCAGATTGCTTTAGAGCTTGGTACAGTTGTTCCTATTATCCGACTTCGAGATAATATTCAGCTGAACCCAAATCAGTATATTATCAAAATCAAGGGTATTCAGGTAACAGAAGGAGAAATCCTTTTCGACCATTATATGGCGATGAATCCTGGATATGTAGAAGAGGAGATTACGGGTATTCCAACCTTCGAGCCGTCCTTCCATCTGCCGGCTATCTGGATTACAGAGAGCCAGCGTGAAAGAGCAGAGAGTCTTGGATATACCGTAGTAGATGCTCCTTCTATTATTGCAACACATCTTACAGAAATTATTCGTACACATATCGCAGAGCTTCTTACCAGACAGGATGTTCAGAGT
>CAYPAM010000011.1:0-18094 GCA_964408715.1 uncultured Lachnobacterium sp. | reverse complement strand
GTATCTTTCAAGGTTGATTCCTCCTGTTTTTGATAATCTGGGTTTTCTAATAAAAACTGTAATGTCTTCTTGCCACCGACACTGCTAAGGGGAGTAATGAAAGCAATTCCTCCTCCGGGAGCATCAATGCGAAGCTTGTGTTCGAGTTGTTTTTTCACAGTCAGCCAGGTGCTTTCTTCTACGACAGAGTAGGCAACGGCTTTTTCTGTAGAATCTAATCCCAAGATATCTAGCACATCATTGGTTGCTGTGCCGTATCCTAGTGTCAAAAACATAACATGTAGGTCATTTTCGCGATATAACTCGAGATATTTTTTGATAATTTTTCTATCCACAATAGTGGTCATCCAATATATATTTCCCATATAACCTCATTTCTAGCTTAGAGCTCGATGATATCCATGTCTCCAGCGGTATCCAGTGGAGCATGTGCAAGTTGAACTGCAGCTTCTTTGTGAAGTTTGTTTTCTTTCACCTTGAATACAACACCCATAATCTGAATTGTGATAAGTGGTGTCATAGCAACCATTGCAACAATACCGAATGCGTCGGTAATGATGTTTCCGCCTACGGCTTCACAGGCACCCATAGCTAATGGGAGAAGGAAGGTTGCGGTCATAGGACCGGATGCAACACCACCGGAGTCGAATGCAATCGCTGTAAAAATCTTTGGAACAAAGAATGTCAATACCAATGCAATAAGGTAGCCGGGTACGAGGAACCACATAATAGAGATTCCGGTAAGCACACGAATCATAGCAAGACCAACAGAAGCAGACACACCGATGGAGAGTGCCTTTCCCATTGCGCTTGCGGAGATAGCACCAGAGGTCATTTCCTCAACCTGCTTGGTAAGAACGAATACAGCCGGCTCTGCTTTTACAATAAAGTAACCGATAATCATACCAATTGGAACAAGAATCCATGAATATGGAAGACTTGCAAGTGTCTGTCCTAAGTATTTACCAGCTGGCATAAAACCAACGTTAGCACCGGTAAGGAAGAGTACCAGACCAAGATAGGTCTCAACCAGACCCATTCCAACACGTAGTAACGAACGTTTATTAATGTTGCCGGCAATTACTTCAAATAATCCATAGAAGATGATGATTGGGAGGATGGACACTGCCATTTCCCCAATATATGTAGGGAGTTCTTCTGTAAAGAGCTTCCATAGGTCGACGGTATTATCAACGATTACGATGGAATCCGAAACAGCCTCCGTAGAACCAGGGTTATAAATCATTCCAAGAATCAGTACTGCGAGAATTGGTCCGATAGAACATAATGCTACAAGACCGAAGGTGTCGTCCTCTGCATGTCTATCGCTTCGGATTGCAGCAATACCAATACCGAATGCCATGATAAATGGAACTGTCATAGGGCCAGTCGTAACACCGCCAGAATCAAATGCAATTGCTAGAAAGTCCTTTGGTACAAACAATGTCAGAATAAAAATAATGGCATAGAAGAATACCAAAAGTCGTGATAGCGGAATACCAAATAACATACGCAGGATTGCAACCACAAGGAAAATACCAACACCGATTGCAACTGCCAGGATGAGCGTAATATTTGGAATAGATGGTACCTGTTGTGCCAGAACCTGTAAATCCGGCTCTGAAATTGTAATGACAAATCCCATAATAAAACTGATGAGAACCATAATTAAAAGGCTCTTTGATTTGGTCATAATCGAACCGACACGCTCACCCATTGGAGTCATAGAGACTTCAACGCCGACGTTAAATAGCAGCATACCCACGATTAACAGAACTGCGCCCACTAAGAATGTCATAAGGATACTTGGAGGGATTGGCGCTATGGTAAAGCATAGCAGCAATACGATTGCGATAATCGGGAGGACTGCACTTAGAGTTTCAGAAAATTTTTCTTTGAATTTTGATTGACTAAATAACAATACTTTCACCGTTCTTTCTATTTCTTTCATTCTAGTATAACATAAAACTGCCAAAGTAACAGTAAAAAAATGATAAAATATTCTTTTATAGTTGCTCATATGTAGAATTCTAGGTAAAATATATAGTAATAAAAAAGATGAGGAAATGTAAATGTACAATTGGATAAAGGTCGGAATTGGAGTTTTATTGTCGGTTTGTATGATTGCGATAATTTCGGTGGTTGTTTATCGGCACTTTGATGAAGATACGCAAGCCGGGATAGGTGAGGCGGATACACAGTCCGTAAGTGTCTTGGAAACAGAGACTATTTGGGAGACGGAATCCGTAATTGACAGTGAAACGGAAACCATTACGGAAACAGAGAGTATTACAGAGACTGAGACGGAAACTGAGACAGAGACAGAATCGCAATCAGAAACATACAAGCCTCCGGAGGTAGCTCCGCCAAAGGAAACGGAGATTAGTTCTGAGGAACGTGAAGAAGATCCGCAGGGAGCGAATAATGGAGGCATGTCGGATGCTTATGAGGATGACGAAGAGGAAGAGCAGCCAAGTGAATCCCAGAAGCCGACGGAGACTGAGAAGGAATCCGAATCTGAGTCTGAGTCAAATGCGTCGTCGGAGCTTCCTTCAGAAACAGAAAGCGAATCTGATTCGGAGTCAGAAACAGAGTCAGAAACAGAGTCAGAATCAGAGTCAGAGGTGCAAAATGGAAAAGGCGTAGCATATGGCATTGATGTCTCAAAATGGCAGGGAACGATTGACTGGAAGACGGTATCGGAGTCAGGTATTGATTTTGCAATAATCCGTGTTGGATATCGTAAGCTGAAAACAGGTGAGCTTTATGAGGATGAGTTTGCAAGATATAACCTGCAGGAGGCTACCAAGTATGGAATTGATGTAGGAGTGTATTTTTATTCTACGGCAATTACACAAGAGGAAGTTATTGAAGAAGTTGAGTTCGTGCTTGATATTATAAAAGGTTATAATATTACATATCCGGTTGTGTATGACTGTGAGGGCTATAATACAGAGGGGAATCGTAACTACGGGCTGAGTAAGACAGTTCGAACGAATCAGGCGATTACGTTCTTAACTCGAGTTCAGGAAGCGGGATATACCCCAATGTTCTATGCGAGCAAGAATTCACTAACGAATGATAGAAACTGGGAAACCTCCCGATTAGAAAAGCTATTTAAAATCTGGGTAGCGCAGTATCCAAAGACTGTTGATCCGTATACGGATACCACTTCATATACAGGAATCTATCACATGTGGCAGTGCTCTTCTACCGGTAGTGTTCCTGGAATCAAGGGTAACGTGGATTTGGATGTTGCATATATTGATTTTACTGCAGGTAAGGAGCCGGATACTTCAACTGATGCAGAAGATCAGACGGAGTCTGAGGATACCAGCGGAACGGAAGAACCTATCGGAACGGAAGAAACTAATGTAACGGAGACATCTGCCGAGACGGAAGAAACTAATGTAACGGAAACATCTGCCGGAACGAATGAATCTGCCATAGCTGAGAATCTGACGGAATCCGAAGTCAATATTTTAGAAGATGAACTTATGACATAGGAGGAGAGAAAAGGGATGAGTGAGTATTTGAACAGTGCAAATGCGGGAATATTCTACCTTATCGTAGCATTAGTTCTTGGATTCGTAACAGTTATGTGTTTTATTTTCTTGATTAAGAGCTACAAGGCTGGAATCGCAATTGGAATGGACAAGAAGGAATTGAAGAAGATTATTACTTCAAGCGCAACCTTTACATTGCTTCCATCCATCAGTATTTTACTTGGGGTAGTTGCATTAAGTGGAACATTAGGTGTGCCTTTTTCGTGGCTTCGCTTGTCCGTTATTGGAGCGCTCCAATATGAATTAAACGTTGCGGAAATCGCGGCGACAGCACTTGGATTATCCGGACTTAGCGGAATTGAGAACATGGAACAGTTTGTAACAATCGCGCTTGTTATGACGGCTGGCATCCTTGGTGGCGTTATTTGTTGTATTTTCTTCCTTAAGAAATACTTAGGAAAGATTTCTTCAAAGCCAAAGAAACCGGAAACTAACGGGGAGAAAAAAGCAAGCTTCGGTGATCATGCGACAACAGCGATGTTCGTGGGTTTATGTGCAGCTTATATAGGTTCTTATGTTGGCAGAATGATGCCAGGGGATTATTATGATTATATGCCACTTTTTACGGCAGTTATTGCGGCAGCTGTTATGGCAATCTTCGAATTTTTGATTCAGAAGAAGAATATGAAGGTGCTTGAGAACTTTAGTCTTGCAGCGAGTATGCTGGTTGCGATGGCAGCGTCAGTCGTATTGCAGATGGTAGTATAGGAGGTGTAAACATGGAAGAAAAGACAAAAGAACAGTTTTTTGAAGAATTTAATGCCGGTTTACATCGAATTGGACGAATCATGTTGGGGCTTGGAATGATTCTGTTACTAGCTGTGCCACTTGTAATCGGTTACATAAACGGAGTTACCCCTAGTCTTCCGGGATTTTTAGCAGGCTTTGCCAATGTAGGACTTATATATATTCCGGTTTCCGTTGTGGAATTTTTAGTGTATTCACCAATGCTTGGTGTGGGTGGCAGTTATTTATCTTTTATCACAGGTAATGTAACGAATATGAAGATTCCTTGTGCGATGAACGCAAGAGATATTGCAAAAACAGAAGTTGGTACACCGGAACATGAAATTGTTTCAACAATTAGTGTTGCAACGAGTGCAATTGTAACAACTCTTGTAATCGTAGCAGGTGTTATCTTGTTAGTACCATTGCAACCGGTATTACAGAGCGAGGTATTAAGCCCGGCGTTTGACAATGTAGTACCAGCATTATTTGGTGCGTTGGCGCTTAAGTACTTTAGCAAGAGTCCTAAGATTGCAATTATCCCATTGGTGGTTATGTGTGTATTGTGCATTTTCGTGCCTTCTATGATTCCTCAGACGAGTATTCTGATGATTCCGAGTGGCGGACTTGCTCTTGCGATTGGTTTTGTCCTTTTTAAAAAGGGGAAATTGTAATAGACAGAAGATAAACGAGGATAAAGAAGATGCTAGGATGGATTGTTTTGGCAGTTGCTGTGTTGGTAATTGCAATCGTGTTGATTCGTACATTCACATTAAAACCAACCGCTGCGCGTGACTTAAAGTTAGAGCCTGAAAAAAGTAAAAGAGCAGAAAAATATGGTAGTCAGCTCGCACAAATGATACAGGACGAAACCATCTCCAGTCGTTTTGGACAGGATATGGCGAAGTTCGAAAGGTTTCATAAAACATTAGAAGAGCTGTTTCCAAATGTACATAGTACATGTGAAAAGCATGTGATTGACGGAAACCTCTTATACAAGTGGACAGGAAAGGATGCGAGTGCTCCGATTCTATTTATGAGCCATCAGGATGTCGTAGAGGCTACAGGAACATGGGAGCATGAGCCTTTTAGCGGAGATATTGATGAGGAAGGGAATGTCTGGGGGCGCGGAACAGTAGATACCAAGGGTAGTCTGTTCTGTATTTTCACAGCGTTAGAGGAATTGATTGCAGAAGGCTATCAGCCGGAATGTGACGTGTATATCGGAAGCAGCTGTACAGAGGAATGGAGCGGTGATGGTGCACCAAAGACGGTAGAATACTTACAGGAACAGGGCGTGAAGCTTGCGCTTGTAATGGATGAAGGTGGAATGATTCTTGAAGAACCGGTTGGGGGTGTAAAGGGTACCTATGGTATGGTCGGTGTGGTAGAAAAAGGCTACGGAGACCTCAAGTTTACGGCAAGAGGCAATGGTGGACATGCATCTGCGCCAAAGAAGAACACGCCACTGATTCGCTTAGGCAAATTCATGGTGGATGTCGAGAAGAATTATCCATTCAAGTCTCAGTTTTCGCCGGCTGTAGAAGAAATGTTTAGACGTATGGCACCGAACATGGTATTCTGGATGAAGATGATTTTTGCCAATATGTGGTTATTTAAACCATTGTTAAACAAATTACTGCCATCTATCAACTCTTCAGCTGGAGCAATGATTCGTACTACGATTGGATTTACGACAGCGAAAGGCTCTGATGGACTCAATGTATTACCACAGGAAGCATATGTAACAGGCAATATGCGTTTTATCCAGCATCAGCCGACACAGGAAAGTATCGCTATTATTACAGAAAGAGCGAAAAAATACGATATTGAGACAGAGGTTATCTATGCAGATGACCCATGTCCGGTGGTGGATTTCAATGGAAATGCGTTCAAATTGGTGGAGGCAGTTGCGGCAGAGACATATCCGGGAATGGGTATTTCGCCATACTGTATGACCGGAGGAACGGATGCGAAGTATTATTCTAAGATTTGCGATAATTGTATTCGTTTTGCGCCTATTTATATTAATGCACAGCAGTATGGCAGCATTCATGGATTAAATGAGAATATCAATCAGGGCTTTTTACCAAAAGCAGTCGATTTCTACAAGGCTGTA
This sequence comes from uncultured Lachnobacterium sp., assembly GCA_964408715.1. GTDB lineage: Bacteria > Bacillota > Clostridia > Lachnospirales > Lachnospiraceae > Roseburia. Next base: position 11,683 of record CAYPAM010000011.1, on the reverse strand, counting down.
ATTCGAAAAAGTCAGGATTTTTTGAAATAAAAAACTATTGACATGAATCTACAAATTCTGTTTCCAACTTTCATGTATATTGTACGAGTCGAAATTAGGCATGAGTGTTTGAAATGGAGGTAGAAATAACATGTTAAGTGTCGCAATTGCGGACGATAATGAGAAAATACTACGTTTGCTGGAGAATCTTGTGTCAGCAGATGAAGAACTTCAGGTAGTAGGAACAGCGAAAGATGGCGAATCAGTATACAGAATTATTAAAGATAAAGAGCCGGATGTTGTGTTATTGGATGTCGTAATGCCAAAGCTAGATGGAATCGGCGTTATGGACCGTGTACATAATGACAAAGCAATACGGAAATCTCCATCTTTTGTAGTTATTAGCGCAGTTGGACAAGAATTGGTTACAGAAGAGGCATTTTCTCATGGTGCTGATTACTATATCATGAAGCCTTTCAATAATGATATGGTAATTGAACGCATTAAGAGCTTGCGTAGCGTGCGTAATACATCGGATACGAAATCAGTAAGCTCTTATGTAAAAGTAAAAGAGCCGAAGGAACACGACCTGGAAACAGAAGTGACAGCGATTATTCATGAGCTGGGAGTTCCGGCACATATCAAGGGGTATCAGTATCTGCGGGATGGCATTGTGATGTCTGTTCAGGATATGGAGATGCTGAATTCAGTTACAAAGGTGTTATATCCTACGATTGCAAAGAAAAATCACACAACACCAAGTCGTGTTGAACGTGCGATTCGACATGCGATTGAGGTGGCATGGAATCGGGGCAAGATGGATACCATTGATGAAATGTTTGGATATACCATTAGCAACTATAGGGGAAAGCCTACGAACTCAGAATTTATTGCACTGATTACAGACCGTATTCGGTTGCAGAATAAAGAATAAAGAAGGGTATACATATGAAAAAAATATTATTAGTGTCTTCAGAAGCAGTGCCATATATCAAAACAGGAGGGCTGGCAGATGTTGTTGGTTCGTTGCCAAGATACATGAATCATGAAGAATATGATGCTCGTGTGATTCTGCCAAAATATGCTTGCATGGATGAACATTTCCTGCCAGAATTGCAGTTTGTGTGTCATTTTTATGTGAATTTGAATTGGCGCAAGCAATATGCTGGAATTTTCAAATCGGAATACAAAGGCGTAACCTATTACTTTGTGGATAATGAGTTTTATTTTGCGGGAAGCAATCCTTATAACAATATTCATGAAGATGTAGAGAAGTTTGCATTTTTCTCAAAGGCAGTGTTGATGGCGTTGCCATATATTGATTTCTGTCCAGACGTGATACACTGTAATGACTGGCAGACAGGACTTGTACCAGTGTTCTTGAAGACGGAATTCTGTCAGGACAACTATTATATTGGAATGAAAACAATATTCTCCATCCATAATATGAAGTTCCAGGGGCGCTGGCATGTGCGTGATATTATGGATGTTACAGGGCTTCCGGAAAGCGTTTTTACATCTGATAAGCTGGAATCTTATGGAGAAGCGAATTACCTAAAGGGTGGTTGTGTATATGCGGATGCAGTTTCAACGGTTAGTCCAAGCTATGCACAGGATATTACCACACCAGAGGGCGGTGAGGGCATGGATGGTCTGATGTCCACTCGCCGTGATAGTTTATATGGAATCATCAATGGTATTGATTATGATGATTTTAATCCGATGACAGACCCTGCAATTGCAGAGCATTTTTCCGTGAAGGATATGGTAAGCGGAAAGGCTGCGAACAAGTCGGCCTTACAGAAGGCGATGGGCTTGCCAGAGAAAAAGGATGCATTCCTTATCGGTATGGTCTCTAGATTGACTGACCAAAAAGGCTTTGACCTTGTAGCGTATGTAATGGAAGAGATGTTGTCTACCATGAATGTGCAGTTTGTGATTTTGGGAACTGGCGAATATCGCTTTGAAGAGATGTTCCATTATTTCCAGGGGAAATATCCGGATAAGATTAGTTCTTATATCGGATACTCAGAAGAAATGGCGCATCAGATATATGCATCCTGTGATGCTTTTTTGATGCCGTCCCTCTTTGAACCTTGTGGACTCAGTCAGATGATGTCAATGCGATATGGAACAATTCCAATTGTTCGTGAGACTGGCGGTTTAAAGGATACTGTAGAGGCTTATAATGAGTACGAGAATACAGGTAACGGTTTTACATTCTCTGCCTATAATGCACATGATATGATGCATGTGATTCAATATGCATATCGTATCTATGTAAACAATAAGAAACAATGGCAGGCGATTATGAGACGTGCGATGAAGATGGATTTCTCTTGGGATGCTTCGGCACGAAAATATGAAGCACTATATGATAGATTAATTGCACAATAGAAGAAAATTATCATAAAAAAAGACGTTAGGCGAGTACTAACGTCTTTTTTGTAGATATGGTTATGATTCGTATTCGAGTACTCCGGTTTCTCTGTTATACAGATAAGCGTGGTCGCCTAGAATTTCATCATCGGTCAGTTGTGTATCATTTACCTCGTGGATGAGTGCTTCAAAATGCTTCATAGAATATCCGGAAGGTGTGTTATTCTCTGGAAAAATAAGCACTTCATGGATACTGCTTGGAATGATAATCAGGTTGCAGCCCAAATTATCTGCAATGGAATCCAGTAATCCCGGATAAAGGACGCTTGTGGCTCCATGTACCTTAATCTGATTTGATAGAATATACATCTGTGGGGGCGGGAGACAAGAGAGCGTAGCAGGGGATATTTTCTCAAACAGGTGCTCTGCGCTTTCAAGATGAGCAGGAAGCAGCCTTGGAGAATTGTTCATTGCGATTTGATACAACTCTGATGGTCCGATATTCCACAGCTTTAAGTGTTGATGATAAATCAGAATTGTTGCGTATTCATTCAACAGCTCTGACACCATGCAGACAAATACAATCGCTAAATCCATATATGGAATAAATGGGACTTCGCGAAGTAAGGCTTCGTTTCGTTTGCGATTGATGAGCTTCATTACAATTCGTTCTCGTGCCTTGGAAAAATCAGTGAAAATAGAGATGTCAAAATCATGGTCCGGTAGATTGTTTTGATATGTAGTAAGAATATCCTCATAGATATCCTCGAGTGAGACACCATTTAGATAACGGTGATAGTAGGGATTTAAGTATATGGTCGGTGTGACATTGAGTATGGGATCCACAATGAAGAGACCGTCATATACAATTCCGTTGTTTTTGGTAACACGTGTAATACTGACTCTCTGACCAGAATTCAGCTGGCTGGTAACATAGTCTTTTACATTTTCAATAAATTCCTGATAGTTCATATATCTCCTTTGAGTAGGAATGCCTCAAAGTAGTAAAAAAGAATCCACGAAGCAGTTGCTTCGTGGATTACTGTAACATATTATAGCTGAGATTTCAATACCTGCCACAAATGATTTAGGTATGCGGTCATATCGTCGCTGATAGAGGTATAGACCTCGCACTTTTCTAAGGATTCCTTGGATGGAATGATGGCTTCATTGCTTAGAACTTCTTCGTCTAAGGCTTCCAGGACTGGGATAAGAGGAGAAGCATAGTATACATATTCAAAGTTTGCCATTCCGACATCCTCTCGACAGAGATAGTCAATGAATGCAAGAGCAGCTTCTTCGTTCTTACAGGTCTTTGGAATGAACCAGGAATCAATCCATAGGTTCGAACCTTCATCTGGAACAATGTATGCAAGGTTCTCGTTATAATCCATGGCATATGCAGCCTCGCCGGAATATACAAGCGACATATGTGCATTGCCGGATATCATCTCATCACCGATTTCATCTACGAAATAAGCATATACGATAGGAAACTGTTCATCGAGAAGATTTAAGGCTTCCTGTAATGCTGTTTCATCGGTTGAATTCAAGCTGTATCCAAGCATCTTAAGCGCAGGAGTGAAGCTATCACGGACAGAATTCATCATAATGATTTCATTCTTGTGTGATTCATCCCACAGACAGGACCAGCTGGAAGCTTCTTCCTCCGAAACCTTGGTTGTATCATAGCAGATACCTAGTGTGCCATAGAAATATGGAACCGTGTAGCTGTTTTTAGGGTCATAGGATTGTGCTAACTCTAAAATATCTGTATCGAGGTTTCCGTAATTAGAAAGAGAGGAGTAGTCCTGTTCTAATACCTCGCCTTCGCTAATCAGCTTCTGAATGATGTATTCTGAGGTACAGATAACATCATAGTCAATCGCGCCAGCTTTGTATTTGGTATACATTTCTTCCGGACTTTCATATTCCTCGTATTTTACGTCGATGCCGGTTTCTTTTTCAAACTGTTTTAAGGCATCCTCATCAATGTATTTTCCATAGTTTAATACAGTTAAGGTCTTTCCGCTTGATGTTTGGTTCTGTGTTTCTTCATCCTGTGCACAGGCACTGAAAACAGATACAACAAATGCGAGAAGAAGACCTGCGATAATAACTTTATTTTTCATTTTATGCCCTTTCTACATTTGCAGAAGATTTCTTCTTGCTTGGATGAACATTGATTACAAGAAGAAGAATAAATACAGTAAAGAATAAAATGGTTGACAGCGCATACAGCTCTGGCTTAATACCCTTACGCAGCTCTGTATAGAGCATGGTTGACAGTGTATTTACACCGGCACCCTTTGTAAAATAGGTGATGCTAAAGTCATCTAAGGACATTGTTACTGCCATAAGGAAGCCGGAAAATACGCCGGAGCGGATTTCTGGCCAGGTTACCTTGAAGAAGGCATAGAGTGGTGTAGCACCGAGGTCCAATGCGGCTTCATAGGTGGCATGATTGGCAGCTTTCAGCTTTGGCAGAACATTTAAAATAACATAAGGAATGCTAAATGTAATATGTGCGATTAAGACTGTAACAAAGCCTAAGTCGATGAATTTTACAAATAACAGCATCATAGAGATACCGGTTACGATATCTGCATTCAAAAGCGGAATGTTCGTTGTACCTAAATAAAAGGTACGGCTTTTGCGCTTCATCTTACTGATGCCAATAGCAGCCATAGTACCAATAATGGTAGATACGACAGCAGAGATTAATGTAATCTGCAGAGTAGTAGCAAATGCAGACATAATAGTTTCACTTTGGAAACACTCAACATACCATCTGAGCGTGAATCCTCCCCATTCCACACGAGTTCTGGAATCGTTAAAGGAAAGCACGATTAATACGAAAATTGGCAGGTATAAGAAGAGAAAGATAAGTGCCATATATATTTTCGAGAATATATTAGTGATACTTTTGCTTTTCGCTTTTAACATATGGTAGCTCCTCCTTCTCCGTCCTTATCAAATGCATTCGTAATTGCCATGCTAATCATAACAAATACCATCAACACAAAGGATAGACCACTTCCGATATTCCATTGCATGCCCTGCATGAAGCTTTCTTCGATAATATTACCAATCAGAAGCACCTTGCCACCGCCGAGAAGCTCGGATACCGCAAATGAGGTCAGCGCTGGTACAAATACCATTACGACACCGCTGATAATTCCAGATACGGTAAGTGGAACAGTGATTTTAAAAAAGGTAATAACACTGTTTGCTCCAAGGTCATGTGCGGCTTCAATGTAATCTTTTTTGATTCGTGCCATAGAGTTATAAATTGGCAGAATCATAAATGGAAGATAATCATAAACCATACCAAATACGACGGCTGCAGGGGTGTTTAGAATCATAATCGGGTCAAGCCCCATAGCAACAAGAATCGTATTGAGTACCCCGTTTTTGTTCAGTAACAGCTTCCATGCGAGAATACGAAGCATAAAGTTCATCCACATAGGAAGCATGAAAATAAATACAACAAAGCTCTGATTCTTAATCTGTAAATTGTTAAGAATCATTGCAAGAGGATAGGCGAGCAATAAGCAGATAAGAGTACATGCAACACCAAGTTCCAAAGAAAGTCCCATTGCCTTTAGATTAACAGGATCGGTAATTGAGGCAATATTCTCCAATGTAAACTGACCATCCTCATTGAAAAAAGCATAGTATAGAATCATGGCAAGCGGAAGTACGATGAAGCCGATGATCCATACCAGATATGGACCAGCTAAAAGCTGTTGTTTAAGCTTATTCATCGATTTCTACTGCCTCCTCATCTGCACTTTCTGGTTTTTTCATAATCTGAATGTTAAAAGGTGTAACCTTGATACCAACGTGTGAGCCAACAGGAACAAGCTTGGTTGTATGAACAAGCCATTCGTAGCCGTTTGCCATAACGTCTAATTCATAGTGAACGCCCTTAAAGATAAGAGAGGTAACATCACCTTCCATATATCCTTCTGATGGGTCAACAAGTTCTACGTCTTCCGGACGAATAACAACGTCAACAGGAGTGTTCTGACCAAAGCCTTTGTCAACACATGGCATTTTCACGCCAAGGATTTCAACCACTTCGTCCTGAATAAAGGTAGCATCAATGATGTTGCTTTCGCCAATAAAATCTGCAACAAAGGCATTTTCCGGCTCATTGTAAATCATTTCCGGTGTACCAATCTGCTGGATGTAGCCCTGATTCATAACTACGATAGTATCAGACATGGTTAAGGCTTCTTCCTGATCGTGTGTTACGTATACGAAGGTAATCCCAAGTTCTTCCTTAAGACGAATCAGCTCATACTGCATGCTCTGGCGCATTTTCAAGTCTAACGCACCAAGCGGTTCGTCGAGAAGAAGCACCTTTGGCTCATTTACGATAGCACGTGCGATTGCGATACGCTGCTGCTGACCACCGCTTAAGGAGTCGATAGAGCGGTTTTCGAATCCGTCTAAGTTTACAAGCTTTAGGGCATATTTGATTTTGTCGTCAATGTATGCTTTGCTCTTTTTGCTGATTTTTAAGCCAAATGCAATGTTTTCGGCAATAGACATATGTGGGAAAAGAGAATACTTCTGGAACACGGTATTCAGTTTTCTTTCATTTGCAGGAAGGTATGTAATATCCTGGGACTCAAAAAGAATCTGTCCCTTGTCAGGAGTCTCGAATCCGCCTAAAAGACGAAGAGTAGTAGTCTTGCCACAACCAGATGGTCCAAGTAACGTAACAAATTCATTCTCCCTAACGTATAAATTGAATTCATCTAAAACTAACTGCTTGCCGTAGGATTTTGAAATATCTACAAAATTAATTAATTCCTTTTTCATGTCATGTCCCTTTCGTAATTAAAAACTTGGCGGGTTGGAAACCCAGATAAGAATAGCATCCCTGCTGGACTTGTTTTCAATGTAGTGGCGCTTGCCAGCCTTGAAATAGAAGGATTCGCCTGCGCGTACGGTGTGGCTCTTGCCACCGAAGTTGATGCGCACGATTCCCTTTATTACATAACCGAATTCCTCTCCGGAGTGTGGAGCAAGGATTTCTGAGGTTCCACCGGGATGAAGTGTTAATCGTACTGGCTCCATTGCATTCTTTTGTGCGTTTGGAACAACCCATTCCACAAGGGAATTGTGTTCTTCATCCATCTTCTCAAAGTAATCTGCTTCCTTAAAAACAATCTGTTCCGGTTCTTCATCGGTAAAGAATTCTGCCGGTGTAGTTCCAAGACACTGGATGATATCAAGCAGTGTACTAATGGAAGGCGTGTTCTGATTACGCTCAAGTTGTGAGATGAAGCCCTTCGTCAGTTCGGCTCGGTCAGCAAGCTCCTGCTGAGTGAGACCATACTGGATTCGAAGCTCCTTCATACGATTACCGATATCCATGCTATGCCTCCTAATAATTGACTAAAAGTTTATAATTAATGCGATAACTCTAAAAGTTGACTTGAAGTTTACAATTAATAAACAACAAAAATTATTTTATACTATTTGCATGGAAAGTCAATATAAATATAAAAGAATTATTAAAAATATTTTTGACATACAAAAAAGCTACACTCTATATATAGAATGTAGCTTTAAATACAAGCCGATAACCGGGATCGAACCGGTGGCCTACGCATTACGAGTGCGTCGCTCTACCTACTGAGCCATATCGGCATATGATATTATGTCGTCAAGCGACTTAAACATAATACCAAAAAAAATTCAGAAAAGCAACTTATTTTAATATTGCTTTTGAAACTTCTTGTGCCATGCGTTCATAACCCGCCGGACTAGGGTGCAAATGGTCTCCACTATCATAAATAGGAAGAAACGCTTCTGGAGCATCTGGGTCGCAGAGTGCTTTGTCAAAATCAATCACACCGTCAATCAGGTCGGTGTTTCGAATCCAAGCGTTATAGGCATTGCGCAACTCGTCGCGGAATGGTGCGTAGGTACGCCAGCCTTTAATTGGAAGAAGCGTTCCGACATACACCTGATACCCATATTCGCGTGCCTGTGTGATGTAAGTCTTTAAGCCTTCTATCAGTTCCTTGGCAGTTGGCAGGTCGCTCATTGGACGGAAGGGATTGATTTCCTCGCCGACAGGATGGATGATGTCGTTGATTCCCTGTTGGATAATTACCGTATCAGCACCATCAGTTGGCACCTCATGGGAGAAGCGATGCTCACCACTTAGGCCATAGGATTCGTAGGTGATGCATTCGTATTCGCGCAATATGCGTGAACCGCTGGTTGCGCGACGGATAACAGCGGTGTTGTGATATCCTTCATCCTTACAACGCAGAGTCAGATAATCCGGCCAGTCCTGTGCGGTAATGGAATCGCCATAGCAGACGATGGTACGATTGGTTTCCTTCGTATATACAGAAACATTACTTAGGAAGTAGTTGTAGTTGGTCTTACGCGATACTGCAATTGGGATATCCTCAACTCCGGTTTGGTCACCAATCGCATACATACCTCCTGATAGAGGACCGCTGGTATATACCATGGAGCGCATCTGGGTAAAGCTGCCGAGATAGAAGCTTACCTTGAAGAAAAATCCAGCCTTAATCGGACATTCAACAGGGTCGGATATGATGTTCTTTCCTGCAGGGATGAAAGCCTGTGGCTTCTGATTAAAGGATACGGGATAGAATTTGCCGTCAATCAGTACGGTTGTCTTTTCTATACAAATAGCATCCGTTCCACAGTAGTTGTCGAAGGTGATACGAATTGCATCGCCATCGAATGCAGAATAGATTGGATAGCGCAAGGTAATATTTTTTCCATAGCTTTCTGGTCGATTTTCACCGATGGACACGGCATTTCCCCAGATGGAAGCCCAGTGTTTGTTCATAAATTCATTCATCCTTTTACATAATTCTTAGTTTCTACTACAAATATAAGGTAGAAATAAGGAAAATTCCAGTAAATTTTATTATTTTATTGTTCTTTGGCAAAGAAATTGTTATAATTGCAAAAGCAAAAGAAATATTTAGGAGAAAACTCATGAAAGAAAAGTTGACAACTATTTTTAATAAGGTAAAAGAATTTGGAAAGAAAGTCGGAAGAGCAATTGGCGGTGCATTAAAGACCTTCGGTGGCAAACTCAAGGCTGGATGTGCGAAATTAGCTGAGGTTCTTAAGAAGGTAGGCTTCCTTAAGAAGCTGGTAGAATTGGCAAGAAGATATCGTCTGATTTTGTCTATGGTACTGTTTGCGATTGTAGTTTTAACCGCAATTCTCGTTGCAACACTTGTCTGGAATGAATTCGTTGTTCCAATTTGTGCAATCGTGATTATTGATGTATGCATGGCTGTGCTGTTACATAAATCAGAGCTCTGGGTACATGGAATTCTTGTAGTAGCACAGGTTGTTGCAGGTGTTATAATTAGCAGAGTTCCACTTATGATTCTCTGTGTAATCGTATATCTTGCCGCAATGTTAGCACTTCATTTTGGATTTAAGAAGGTGGAAACGCAGGTAGAGGAGCCTAAGGTAAGTGAGAAGAAGGAAATCGAGAAGAAGGAAGAGGCTCCGGTAGAGGAGAATATAGAAGCTGCTAAGGATGATAAAAAAGAAAAAAATAAAAAGAGTAAAAAGAAATAATCCAAGGAAAAAGAATTCTGCAAGCGGGATTCTTTTTTAAATTAGTCCTAAGGGACAGTTGACAAATGGAGACAAGTCATGAATAATCAAAATTATCATTTGAAAATGCTTGAACTGATAGAGGAAAACTGTAGAAACGGACGAGTCCCGAAGCTATTATTACATAGCTGCTGTGCGCCATGTAGTTCTTATTGCTTAGAACTTCTGTCAGAGTTTTTTGAAGTTACTGTATTATATTATAATCCGAATATTTATCCACCAGAAGAATATCACATGAGAGCGGCAGAGCAGGAGCGTTTTATCGAGCGTTTTCCTGCGAAGCATAAGATTTCCTTTGTAGAGGGTGCTTATGATACGGACCGGTTTTATGAGATGGCAAAAGGGATGGAGAATCTAAGGGAAGGACAGGAACGTTGCTTTGCTTGCTATGAAATGCGTCTTCGCAAGTCGTGTGAATATGCGAAAACGCAGGGCTTTGATTTCTTTACAACAACGCTTTCCATTAGTCCATTGAAGAATGCTGCCAAGCTGAATGAAATCGGCGCAAAGCTGGAGGCTGAATATGGGATTTCTTATCTATATTCGGATTTTAAGAAACAGAACGGTTACAAACGTTCTACAGAGATATCAAATGAGTATGAGATGTATCGTCAGTATTATTGCGGCTGTGTCTTTTCCAAGAAACAGCGTGATGATGAAATAGCTACACGTCAGAAAGAAAGTGAGGAATAAAGTTATGGCACAATTATGGGGAGGACGCTTTACAAAGGAGACTGATAAGCTGGTGTATAATTTCAATGCATCGATTTCTTTTGACAAAAAGTTCTATGAAGAAGATATTGAAGGAAGTATTGCGCATGTAACGATGCTTGCGGCAGTTGGGATTCTGACAGAAGCGGAATGCGATGATATCATTGCAACCTTAAAAGATATTAAAACAGAAGTGGACAATGGTACTTTGGAAATCACAGACGAGTACGAAGACATCCATAGCTTTGTTGAGGCAAACCTGATTCAAAGACTTGGAGATACCGGTAAAAAGCTTCATACAGGAAGAAGCCGTAATGACCAGGTTGCGCTTGATATGCGTCTTTATACAAGAAAACAGGTGGCAGCGGTTGACGGAGAATTGGAGGAATTATTGCAGACAATTCTTCATATTATGAAAGAGAATACACAGACCATTATGCCGGGCTTTACACATCTTCAGAAGGCACAGCCAATCACCTTGGCACATCACATGGGCGCTTATTTTGAGATGTTTAAGAGGGATAGACAACGTTTGTATGATATCTATCAGCGAATGAATTACTGTCCATTAGGGTCCGGCGCGCTTGCAGGAACGACATATCCGCTTGATCGTGAGATGACAGCGAAGCTACTTGGATTTTATGGTCCAACCTTAAATAGTATGGATGGCGTATCCGATAGAGATTATCTGATAGAGTTTTTGTCAGCGCTGTCTACGATTATGATGCATCTTAGCCGTTTTTCAGAAGAGGTCATCATCTGGAATTCAAATGAGTATCAGTTTGTAGAGATTGATGATGCATACAGTACAGGTAGCAGCATTATGCCACAGAAGAAGAACCCGGATATTGCAGAGCTGGTACGTGGCAAGACAGGTCGCGTATATGGCGCACTTACTTCACTTCTTACAACAATGAAGGGAATTCCGCTTGCATATAATAAGGATATGCAGGAGGATAAGGAGCTGTCA
>CAYPAM010000010.1:2123-18631 GCA_964408715.1 uncultured Lachnobacterium sp. | reverse complement strand
TTACCTCCTTTTGGTCTCTGGCCCACGAAAAATTATCCATGAGCAAGGAATATTAATATATCACGATTAATGATAATACCATGTTTTTTGCCTGTATGCAAGCCTTTTTCTAAGGATTTTCGGCTTTTTTCAGGCCCTTAGTATTTTTCTCAACCAGCTTTCTGGCTATCATAATCTGATGACCACAACCTGTACACCTCAAACGGAAGTCGGCCCCAATACGTAGTATTTCCCACTCGCTGGCGCCACATGGATGTTGTTTTTTCAATTTTACAATATCGCCTACTTCGTATATGTATTTTTCCATACTGCATGTCCTTTTCTCAAATCTGCATTGCGTTTCTTCTATATTATAAGAGATTCTGAAAAAAATCAATTGCAATCGCCATACCTATTTATTTAAACCTGTGCATTTGCTATAATACTAGAAAAAACATGAAGAAAAAGGGGGAACTTCTCATGAAAATGATTCATATGGAATGTCCAAATCATCCGGACGCAACCTTAGAGGGATATATCCTCGACTGTGAGATTACACTTGGACAAAAAACAAACCGGCCGGCGATTATTGTGTGTCCGGGTGGTGGATATGTCTACTGCTCTCCACGTGAGGCAGAGCCGATTGCACTTGGATACGCTTCTATGGGATATCATGCATTCATTCTTCGTTACTCAACTGGAAGAAGCTGTGGAGATTTTGCACCATTACAGGAAATCGACTGGGTAATCGGTTATCTGCGCGAGCATGCAGACGAGTGGCACATCGACCCGGACCAGATTCTGACCTGCGGATTTTCTGCTGGCGGACACCTTGCTATGGCAGCAGGCGTTATGGCCAAAAATCGCCCAAATGGCATGATTCTTTCTTATCCGGCCGTTACGATTCCAAATTATCCGGGTGCAGACTACATGCTAAAGCTGCTTACCGGCAAGGCAGAAGTATCGGACGCTGATGCAGAAGAGTTAAATCTCATACATAAGATTGATAAGAATTCTCCGCCAGTCTTTCTGGTAGCCACCGCAGAAGATGCGTTGACTCCATACGGCGCATTGGCGGTAGCCAACAAATACTCCGCGCTTGGGCTTGGCTATGAGCTTCATATCTTCCAGCATGGTCCTCATGGATATGCACTTGCCAACGAGGTTACAGCAGATGGCAGTTCACAGGTGCTAAACTCTGCATATGCGACCTGGCAGTCACTATCTGACGCATGGATGAAGAAGGTCTTCGGCGAGCCGGAATTTGTGGACAAATCCACCAGCAAGATGGGAAAATACCTTGCCGAACTAGGAGTTCAATTACCTGGAATTACAGGCGGCGGATTTGCATAAACTCTATATATAGCACGCGGAAAAGAGGGGTAATTTGAAACATACTACTTTTCATATAAAAGGATTTTTTACGAATCGAGCCTTGGCATTTGGTCTGGCAGCCACACTCTGTCTTGCAACCCTTACTGCCTGCGGACAGAAGCAGAGCTTTGCGGAATTTACCAATTCCATCTTCTTGGATGAAGTGACTGCCAATACCATCAATCTACATTACACCATTGAAGACCCGAAGGCCTATGGTATCGACAAGTATGACATCTGCCTGGGCGGATATTCATCGGAGAGCACAACCGATTATGCGAATGGGCTTAAGAAAACGAAGCTTGAGCTACTGACTTATCCTTATACACAGCTTACAACCGAAGAGCAGCTCACCTATGACCTTCTAAGCGATTATCTGGATACACAGATTGCACTTAGCAGCTTTACCTTATACGATGAGCCACTATCCTATTCCAATGGGATGCAGCTACAGCTTCCGATTCTGCTTGCAGAATACGAGTTTAATTCGAAACAGGATGTAACGGATTATCTGGAGCTGATTCGATTAGTGGATGACTATCTTGCAAGTGTTATCGTCTTTGAAAAGGAAAAAGCCCAGAAAGGACTCTTCATGTCGGATGAGTTGTGCGAACGTGTCATTGATAGCTGTGAGGCATTTTTAGAAAATCAGGAAAACCATTATATGCTTTCAACCTTTGAGAACCGTTTGCAGAACCTGAATCTGTCCGATAAGGAGAAGGCAAAGTATATCCAGACGAACCAGACCATTTTCGAGAACGAAATCGTTCCAGCTTACGAGTTGTTAATTGAGGAGTTACGTGAACTTTTGGGGTCTGGCAGCAATGACGGTGGCATATGCAATCTGCCAGACGGCAAACGCTACTATGAATTATTGGTCTATGCAGAAACCGGTTGTGATGATTCAATAGAAGATATCTATAACCGCATTGAGCTCCAGCGTATGTATGATTTGCTCATCTGTGCAGACTTGCAGGAGCAGGACCCGGATATTATCGATGCCATCATCAACCTCGATTGGCGTACGCAGGATGAATACGAGATGCTTGACCTGTTGCAAGAGGAGATGCTATCCGATTTTCCTGCAGCACCAACCACCAATTACACGATTCATTATGTAGACCCGGCGTTGCAGGAGTATCTGGCACCAGCGTTCTACCTCATTGCTCCCATTGATAATTACGAAGACAACGCTATCTATATCAATGATGCGAATCAGGATTCGGACATCTATTACTTTACCACATTGGCTCACGAAGGATTTCCCGGTCACCTATATCAAACCGTTATGAGCTATGAGTATGACCTGTTGCCGATCCGTAGTATCTTAAACTATTCCGGATATGTGGAAGGCTGGGCAACCTATGTCGAGTATCTTTCTTATTACTATAGTAATATCGACGATGATGTAGCAACCTATCTGGCTCGCAATCAATCTGCAACTCTGAGTTTGTATGCTACGTCTGATATTGGTCTCCACTACATGGGTTGGTCAGCGGAAGATATGTACAATTTCTGGGCATCCTATGGAATTGATGATATAAATACCATAAATGAAATTACCCAGCTCATCTTATCTGAGCCGGGTAACTATTTGAAATATTATGTTGGTTACTTGGGATTTTTAGATTTACAGGCCTACGCCAAGGAGCTTCTTGGCAGCGATTATTCTATGACAGAGTTTCATCGTACCATCCTCGACATCGGGCCTGCACCATTTTCTATCTTAGAAAAGTACTTTGAAAAGTACTACTCTTCTCCCCAGACCTGATGCACAACATCCCAACATGCTTCTAGGGAGAATGCCGAATCCTGCAAACGGATTCGGTTTTCTTGTGCCATTTCTTCGGTATAATCATCCAGATAATAGACGGTATATGCGTCCTCCTCAGCAATATGGCATACGATTGGAATCACATCATGCTCTAAGATGACTACCTCGCCTGCTTCATTTCTTCCAATGGTTACATCTGCGATTCCGCCAACCATACGGTGTGCCAGGTCGCCCTTGGTAGAAGATGTTCCATTCACGTAATTCCCAATAGAATAATATACCAGCATGCTATGTCCGTCATCATCCGTAACCCATTCAATCGGTTCGATGACATGTGGATGTGCTCCAATCACAAGGTCTACGCCGTTTTCCAGAAAAATCTTTGTCCATTTTTTCTGAAAGCTATTCGTTTCTAGGCTATATTCCTTGCCCCAATGTGGACATACAATCGTAAAGTCCGCCAATTCTTCTGCCTGCGCAATATCTGCTATGACTTCCTTCTCGACAAATTGGTTGACAATATATGGCATATCACTTGGAACTTCTTGTCCATTCGTACTATAGGTATAGTTAAGAATCGCTACCTTGATTCCATTTTGCTCATAGATATATACGTTGTCGCGCTGCTCCTGGGTACGGTTAATGCCGACATAAGCGACCTCCGGATGGTTGCTCTCCCAATAATCCATACAGTTAAGCACCGCTTGCGCTCCCTTGTCAAGCGTATGGTTGGTGGCATGAAGTATGATATTAAATCCTGCTTTAACTTCTGCGTCCCCCAACGCATATGGCGAATTGAAACGCGGATAACCGGAATAGCCATATTCCTCGCCACCCATAATCGTCTCCTGATTGACTATCGCCACATCTGCCGACTGTATGAAATCCTGCACATTGGTAAACAAATGGTCAAAGTTATAGCTGCCATCCTCCTGCTTTCCGGAATCTACCAGTCGCGTATGCATCAGCATGTCGCCTACCATGACAATCTGTAGGGTCTCGCTCTCAGATTCGACGGATTCACTCTCGGATGCAACGATTTCACTTTCCTGCGACTGAGAAGCTTCTGTATCCAATTCCGTTGCAGAAAGCTGCCCTTCTATGCCTTGACTCATCTGCGAAGAATACTCGGAATTGTTTTCCTGATAAGTCCCCAGATAATTTATGACTTGTTTTCCGATTGTGACAACTCCAGCGCTTACCACAGTCGTTGCTATCACTGCTACGGCAGATATCTTGACAATCTTTATCACAAGCTGCTTCTTTTTTTCTTTTCTTCTTTTTTCTTTCATACTTTGTTTGTGTTCTGTCATATTAGTGTACCAGGTGCTGATAAATATCCCTTTTACTTACACCTCTGTCCTTCGCTACAAGCTTCATGGCCTCTTTATGGTCGATGCCCTGCTTTTCATAATGCGCCATGTGCTCCTCTATTGTCATACTTTCCCATGAGGACTGCTGTTCCTTTACAATTTCCTCGCGACTTTTTCCACAAATCACCAGGACATATTCGCCACGTGGCTCCTTATCCTCGTAATAGGATAAAAGAGAGGAGAAGGTTGTCTGGATTTTCTCCTCGTGCTTCTTGGTCAATTCTCTACATATCGTAAGCTTTCGGTCTCCCAGTGCATCCATCAGTTCCTTGACGGTCTTTAGCAGATGATGCGGAGCCTCATAGATGATGATGGTTCTCGTCTCGTTCTTCAATTCCTCTAGAACTACACTTCTTTCCTTCTTATCCTTTGGTAAGAAGGCCTCGAATGCAAAACGTCTGGTAGCTCGCCCCGACATGGTAAGCGCAGTAATGCACGCTGCTGCACCCGGAAGCGAAGTCACCTCGATACCCTCTTCGTAGCAGATGCGTACAATGTCCTCTCCCGGGTCAGAAATTCCCGGCGTTCCGGCATCAGTAATCAGCGCAATATTCTTGCCTTCCTTGAGCTTTGCTACCAGTTGGTATGCCTTATCTATCTTATTAAATTCATGATAGCTGGTCATCGGTGTCTGAATATCAAAATGATTCAGCAGCTTGATGGAATTTCTGGTATCCTCCGCTGCAATTAAATCCACTTCCTTTAACGTACGAAGTACACGGAAGGTAATATCTTCTAGATTTCCGATGGGTGTTGCACATAAATACAATGTTCCTGCCATATCGTCCTGCCTTCTTGATTGTTTATTTAATATCCATAGATGTCATAGATTTCCGGTGTATATACGCCCTCTGACTGATATACGATGAGTGGTTTTTCCACGGTAAGACGAGACTTCCCACCTCGCAAGCCTTCAATGAGTACCATGTTTGGCTCCTTGTCTACATATGGGTATACCAGTTGCATGCGTTTTGGCTCAATGTGGTATTCCACCATTTTGCTAAAGATTTCTGCCAGTCGGAATGGTCGGTGCACCATATAGAAGCGACCTTGCGGCTTGAGTATTCTTGCACTTTCCCGAAGGATGTCATCAAGATTACAGCACACCTCATGTCTTGCTATCGCTTTTGCATCCGCCTCATTCTGTAAGCCATGCTGACCTATCATATATGGTGGATTGGTTGTAATTACATCAAAAGAAGATGCTCCAAAAATCTTTGAAGCATCTTTGATATCACCCTCTACAATAGACACCTTTTCCTCTAAGTGATTGTACTGCACGCTTCGCATTGCCATATCCGCACTTTCCGGCTGGATTTCCAAGCCGGTAAAATGCTTTCCTTCGGTTTTTGCCTCTAGAAGAATCGGGATGATTCCCGTTCCTGTACCTAAGTCAAGCACATTCTCATTCTTCTTTACATGCGCAAAACCCGACAGCAGTACTGCGTCCATTCCAAAACAGAAGCGTCCCGGATCCTGTATGATGAAAT
This sequence comes from uncultured Lachnobacterium sp., assembly GCA_964408715.1. GTDB lineage: Bacteria > Bacillota > Clostridia > Lachnospirales > Lachnospiraceae > Roseburia. Next base: position 12,641 of record CAYPAM010000010.1, on the reverse strand, counting down.
ATCCGTTTCTATGGAGTTCGTCCAATCGTTCATTATTCTTCAGAAGCGTTGTCTCTTCCTTTTTTGTTCTTTCCATAGTAACGTTTTCCTTTTCCATAGTGGCGTTTCTTTCCATGGTGATTGCGATGCTCGCGGTTTTCACCATTATCCTGCACATTGTCACCTGACGGAGTATCCAGCTCTTCTGCAACTGATTCCTTGGTTACTTCTACTGGTGACGCCTGCTTTTCATAACGTTCACGCTTTTCGTGATTCTCGCGTTTCTCGCGACGGTCACGCTTTTCGTGGCGTTCCTTCTTTGCTGGCTTATCTTCTTCTATGGTTCCTTCATCCTCAAGACCCTGTAATTCTCTTAATTCTTCTTCTGTAAGCTTTACATCCTTGCGCTTCTTCGGACGGAAATTAAGTTCGTCTACCTTGTACTCACGCAGTTCCTTTTCGTCTCCTGTATCGATAACAACCTTCACAATCTGGCGAAGAACGTTCACGCTCTGTACCTCACCCTTTGCGCCGTCTTTTCCGAATACGGTATCTCCAACGGATGGAAGTCGTCCGTTTAAGTATTCATAGGTCTCCTGCTCATTTTTCAGACAGCACATCAGTCGTCCGCACACGCCGGATATCTTGGTCGGGTTTAGGGACAGATTCTGTTCCTTTGCCATCTTGATAGATACAGGAACGAAATCAGACAGATACGACTTGCAGCAGAGTGGTCTGCCACAGATACCGATTCCGCCTAATATCTTGGTCTCGTCACGTACCCCAATCTGGCGAAGCTCGATTCTGGTACGAAATACGGCTGCAAGGTCTTTTACCAATTCACGGAAGTCAATACGTCCGTCTGCGGTAAAGTAAAACAACAGCTTATTATTATCGAAGGTGTATTCTGCATTTACCAGCTTCATCTCAAGTCCATGCTTAAGAATCTTTTCTTTACAGATGGCAAATGCTTCCTTTTCTTTCTCTCGATTCTGTTCGATGACTTTTTCATCCTCATCCGTTGCGATACGGATAACCGGCTTGAGTGGCTGAATGACCTGATCATCCTCCACGAATTTTGGTGGAATGAGTACCGTTCCGAACTCTATTCCGCGCGCCGTCTCCACAATGGCGTGCATACCTGTCTCCAGTTCGAAATCGCCTGGATCAAAGTAGTATATTTTTCCAGCTTTCTGGAAACGAATACCTGTTACTTTTATCATATTAATTCTCCTTAATGGTCAGCAATAACAATTCTATTACTAAATCGAAATTCACATTCGCATTCAAACGCACCCTAGATTGCTCTAGCGCTTTGAAAATACTTTCTATTCCTAAGTAAGATCTCTTTGCTGCCTGTTTTTTTATATCATAAACCTCATCCTTGAAGATCAGGTTATTTACGTCGTTTGTGGCTTTCATGTATAAGACATCGCGAAACCATAACGTCAGAAGTTCAAGATATTCCTCGATTTTGTTCTTATACTCACCGATTTGTTTGATTTGGGTATTTAATTCATACAAATCAATATCTTCTAGCTTTTTTACAAGGGAAATTGCGCTGCTCTTTAGCTCATTGAACTCATCGGAAGACGCAAGCTGAATCGCCTTTCCCACATTACCCTGCGCAAATGCCGCGCAGACCTCTGCCTGATAATCCGGAATCTGATGCTGCTTCATAAGATGCTCTTTAATCAGGTCTTCCTGCACACTCTTTAGGTTGAGCGTAATACATCTGGACAAAATAGTTGGCAAAAAAACATCCGCATTCGTCGTCAGCAGCAGAATGATACCGTATGCCGGCGGTTCCTCGATGGTCTTCAACAGGGCATTCTGTGCCTGCACATTCATCTTCTCTGCTTCGTCTACGATATAGATTTTGTATTTGCTACTGTATGGCTTGATGACGATGTCATTGTTGAGCTGATGACGAATATCGTCTACCGAAATAACATTCGGCTTGTCATGTGTCACATAAATGATATCCGGCTGGTTGTGTTCCTTTGCCTGACGACAGGAACGACACTCCATACAAGGCTCGTCCCCTCCCGCTTCACATTGAAGCGCCATAGCAAAAGCCTCTGCTAACATCATTTTGCCGGAATTGCTCTCACCGTTTAAGATATAGGCGTGCGATACCTTTTGCATTTGAATGGCATTCTTCAGATGCTCCACTATTTGATTGTGTCCGATAATATCTCCAAATCCTGCCATATTACTCCCGTTTATGCAAAAATGTCTAATAGCAATCCCTGTATCTCGCCGATTCTACTAAGAATCGCAAGGTGATCCTGCTCGTCCGCCATCAATTCCTCTGCCAAAGCATCCAGATTCTCGTCAATCAGACGAATAATACCATATACTCTGTGGCGACCTCGTCTATCCAGAAAGTTTTCGCGGGAAAACTTGTGCGAACGATACACAACCTCATTCAAGAAGTCCTTAATCAGTCCTCGATATCGCTTCAAATCGCGAATATCCATATGCTTGGCAATCAACTCACCCTGCACCGTGATGTCGTTGAGCAGCGCTTCGACCTTTGCCTGAAGCTCTGCATCTGAAATGGCGCTTGCTAAGGTAAACTTAAAGGAGTCGTCTCCCTGCGCTACCCTTGTAGCTTCTGTCACCTGACTAATCTGCGAGATATCATTAATCTTCATATCCATACAAGGCCACCTCCTTTTCTATCACTTACTTTACAGAATATACTACATATGCTTCTGAATATATTTCTTAATCTGCGCAATGCTGTTCTGTAGCACTACATTTTCAAATCGTTCTGTAATGCCTGCTGCCTTAAGATTTTCCTCCGAAAAATCCTTAGCATCCGCAAGGAATCTACGACACATCTCTTCGTATTTTGGAATATCCTGATTGATTTCTCTTGAGAGCGCACGCATCAGTCGCTCCCCATCCTCAATCTCTACATAGATTGGAACCACACAATCTGCGCCGAAGTAATCTCTAAGCTTTACATAGCCCTCCAGCGTCTGAATCAAAAAATAAGATTTGCTTTCCAATTCGATATTTTCATCATTTACCGTAAAGTAATACCATGGTCCGTGCACGGTGTTGTACAAACGCTTCTCAATGATAAGCCCCTTTGCATCCAACTGCTGCATACCCTCTTGTGTTACAAAGTGATACTCTCTTCCCTCTTCCTCTCCATCTCGGATAGGGCGGGTTGTATATGGAATAATCCTTTTCAATTGAAGTTCTGCATCGCCCAAAAGACTCTCATAAATCGTATCTTTTCCTGTGGCGCTTTTACCCATGATACAAAAAATTTTACCCATTTTTTCTTGCCCTCTTAGTATAATATAGTCAGGAAAAATTGACAACGGAAATCCGATTTTCCATCTTCAATCCTTCCACGTAAAGCCCTGCCTTCTGACAGTCCTTTATATCCTCTATCAGCTCCTGCGTAATCTGCTCTCCCGGCACAATCACAGGAATTCCCGGCGGATAGAGGTAGAGATATTCGCCTGCTGCCCTGCCAACCGCTTGTGCAAGTGGCACTATCTCTGTCTGCAATTCTTCTACCTTATATATAGGAAGAAGCAGCTTCTGCCTGCGGTAGATGTTCTTGGCCTGCGTCCGCTCTTGCACTAGCTTCATGGGATGTGCTGCCGCTTCTGCAAACATAACTCCACCATCCATCTCCTCTAGCGCAGCTACAAGCCGCGCAAAGCCTTCCTCTGTATCCATCACACTACATAATGCCAGCACGTACTGTCCGCTGACCATCTCCATCTGAATATGGTACTTCTCTAACAGCTCTTTGTGCATATCACTTCCGGATACCGACCCATGCCTTGAAAAAATCAATATTTTTGAAAAATCAAACGCATACGCCTCATCCTTGGACAGCTCCTGTGGCAAAAGCACATGCATATGCTTCAAATGTTTCGTTCTTTCATAAAAGTGCGATAATTTCTGTGCCAGACTATCTAGTTCTTGCGCTCCCTGGCGTTCCATATATTCCATACACCGTTCTATTCCCGCCATCAGGATATACGATGGTGAACTGGTTTCATAAATGCTTAAATAGCGCTTTATCTTTTCTGCTGAAACACGATTGCTGCACAGGTGTAGCAGCGCCGTCTGCGTAAATGCCGGTAGGGTCTTGTGCACACTTTCGATAACCACATCCGCTCCCAACTTCACGGGATTTTCCGGAAATTCTTTTGAAAATCCCAGATGTGCGCCATGTGCCGCATCCACAATCAGCGGAATTCGATGCTGGTGTGCAATTTCTGCAATCGCTTCCACATCCGACACCACACCATCATAGGTTGGCGATGTAATAAGCACAGCCTCCACATCCGGATGTTCTTGTAGCAAATCCGCAATGGTCTGCGGATGAATCTGTCCCTGAATACCTACCCGCGTTGTATTCGGGTATGCATATACAGCATCCAATTCTCGCAGCAAAATGCCATTATAGACCGCTTTATGGCTATTGCGCGCCACCAATATCTTGCCACGCTTTGAAACGCTTGCGGATATTGCTGCCAAAATCCCACATGTGCTGCCATTTACCAGATAGAAGCTCTCCTCGGCGCCATACAGCTTTGCAGCACGCTTCTGCTCCTGTAAAAGAATCTCCCGCGCCTCGTGAAGATTGTCAAAACCATCTATCTCCGTAATATCTGTACGATATGGATTCCATTCATCCAATGCCACACGCTTGTGCCCCGGCATATGAAATGGATAGATATCTTTTGTTGCATATTCTTTTAGTTTCTCATCTAACATAGTTGTATCCTATCCCAGAAAGCGTCCAAGCCCTGGCATCCAGTCGTCGAAGAAGATTTCATTTTCACATAATGCCTTCCACGTCGGCTTTAGGAACGCCAGTATTCTGTCCGTTACCTCATCCCAATCCTCCGGCTCTCTGCCATGACGTTTCTCGTACTGCTCCCATTTTCTCTTCATATAGGCATAGGTCTTGTAATCCTCCATCTGCTCCAGGCGTTTCATGGAGATGACCTTTGGCTCCTTTTCGCCCAACACCTTCATATCCTCTAGTATATGGCGCCCGCTGATAGAATGTATTTTTAGGATTCGGTTTGCAACGCTATAGCATTCCATATCACCAACAAGCTCCAGCATTTTCAGCATCTCAAACAGGCTTTCCGCCAATATGCTTTCCTTTGAGTAAGACAGATACGGACAGCTCTTCTTTCCAACAAATACAAGCTTCAATTCCTTGCGCTTTGGTGACTGTGCATTTTCTGGAGCTGCTTCTATGGTTACAACTACCGGAACCCTCATATCCAGATAGCTTGCCTCTATGTGAAGCACATATCCTGTATCCTTTGCTTCTATATGATATATCCATGCGATGTCGTCTGTTTTGTCAGACAGCACTTCCCTTGCAAAAAGCTCTACAACTTCTCTACTTAATGGATGTCCCGCCTTTACGTTTTCTCCAAAGGTTTTTCGACCCGACTCCATATAGAAGAACGAGAGTCTATCCTTAATCGCTTTCTTGTAAGCATCCTCGCCTAGGCACTCTTCATTGATGAGCCATAGGAACTCATGGAACTTGCTTCTTCCAATGCGAAGCATCAGACACTCTATCACATAGCCATATAGAATATCCGGCAGGGCAATGCCACTTTTTTCACTTTGCAGCTTCCACTCCCTTGGAAAATCCATGCCCAGCCTCATTACAGCCACACTCCTATCAAGCTCTGTACCTTTTTCACCACTTTACGTTCTCTTGCATACTCCATCAATGCTGAGATATCCTTGTCCTCATCTCGGATGTAAGACTGGATTGCTTCCTTGAAGTCCATGCGGTCCATCTTGCTCTCGTATTTCAGACAGTCACAGATGACTCTTTCCTTATCATATATCTGGAACGTGCATCCCTCATATTGAATCGTAGATGCACCAATCTTCAAGGACTCTGGCTCGGTATAATATGGAATTACCTTTGGATAATCCAGCTTGAATCTCGACTTTGAAGTATTCTTGTCCACCGCCAAGGTGAAACCGTATGGTCTACGCGAAATATACCCATAAGCAAAAAGCGCACTCTCCATACACAGTAATCCATCCGGAAAAAGCTTTGCTACCAGCTCCTCCTCCGAAAAGCGGTCCACACCATAGGTGTAATATCCGTTTTTAATGCGGATAATATCCCTGTTCTCCACAAAATCCAAGATTCTGCGATAGTCCACGCCAAGCGCACTCATCTGCTCTTTCTTGGCAATTCCGCCATTTTCATCGATACATTTAATTACCATTTCAAGAATACGTTCTGTTTCGTCAGTTCTCTTATAAATCATTGGTATTTTTTCCGCTCCATAATATGTTTAGTGGTATTTATTACAATTTTATCCCTATTTTCAACAATCGTCAACCTGCAATTTATCCTTTTTATGATGTCTATTTTCTCTTGATACGTCGTCGTTTTTGTCGTATAATTATTGCAAAGACATGTGTATATGTCTTATATGTCTATAATATAGGAGGCACTATGGAACGTAGCACTACTTTACGCAAAAACCCTTCTCGCAAGACCTGTGAGGATATTATCAAGCGAATACTCATGACAGAGGTTCTAGAGCACGGAAGCAACCAACATTTCCGCTTTGCTTCGGACTTTATGAATTATTTTGAATCCCTCTACCCGGCATCCGACGCCCTGACCAAACAGGTGCAGCGTGCGGTAAAGGCCATGGACATGCCTAAGGATGAGAACGGATATTTCATCGTAGGCAAGACCTCTGCCCAACTGAATCAGGAAAAGGAGCTGACCCAGCTTCTGCACAATGCAAACTTTTCGATTCATCCAATGGAACAATTTGAGACCGTTTTCCTATCTGTGGAACCACATCTTCGTTCTTATCTGGTGCATCTGATAGAAACAACCGATTCCTTCCGTGGAAAATACATTACACTCCTAGAAACCTCAAATGGCGTCCTCATCTATACCGAAAACAAGAAGCAATTACTGATTTTGTTGAATAGTCTGACAATTTAATCCTTGTTCAGCAAGGTCTATAAAAACAAAAGCGACAATGTGCTCCGTGCTTACATTGTCGCTTTTATTATATATTGTCTTTTTATCCGTCTGTTATTGTCCCTTTTGCCCCAAAAGCGTTCGTTTTCTAACGGAACATTCTATCACCGCGCTTACGGCGTTTTCTTTTCTTCTCAATTGGTCGGAATCGCTCCTTGCGCTGCCTTTTTACCTCTATATTATGCAGAATCACATAATAATTATCATACAATCTCTTGCACAACACAATCATTGTGATAAGTAATACAACAGCTAGAACGCCTCCTACAATATAGATTGGCTTGATTTCGATTACGCGAACTTCTGGGTCTTCTTCTACATTTTCCTCATCAAAGTAGCTCTCCTCCACCTTGACACCGGAAACAACGATATCTACACTTCCTACATCATGCTCTCCGTAGGAATATTGCATCTTCGCAATGGTTCTGCCAGAACCCTCCACATCTACAAGGGTACATACTGCATCCGAGAAGGACGCCGTGGCTGGCAATACGATATAAGAACTCTTATCCAATGCCACGTAAGAACCGTAGCTGTTCATAACCCCTTTGTTAACCTCGTTATTCAGTACCGCCGTTTCATTTTCTTCTATCGAAAACGGCTTGAAATTCTGGAAGCAATAATCAAATAACTCTCTTGTATCATTCCATTCCGCAGATGAGCTCGTATGCATCACGACACAAACCAGGCTTAATCCGTCTTTTTCCGCATAACTTACGAGTGTAAATCGCGCCGCATCGGTATAACCGGTCTTACCACCGGTACAGTACTCATATACTACATTGGAATCCTTGTAACGATGTAACAGCTTGTGATGATTTACCAGATATGTGATATCATCATGCTTATTGGTTGGTGGAATTTGGTATTTCTTGGTTCCGCAGATAATACGGAAGGTCTCATTCTGATAAGCCGCAGCAGCAATGAGCGCCATATCGCGTGCGCTTGTCCAATGCTCTGAGTCCGGAAGACCATTCGCATTGTTAAAATGTGTATTCGTACATCCAAGCTCCGCTGCCTTCGCATTCATCAAATCAATAAAGGTCTGATAGTCTCCACCTAGCTTTTGTCCCACATGCTCCGCTACTGCATAAGCGCATTCATTCGCAGATGCCAGCATAACTGCGTATAAGCACTGCTCCATCGTCATCTCCTCACCAACATCTCGCGCGATATGTGAGGTGTTACCCTCATTCTTATACACCGCATTCTTGGAAAAGGTAACGATTTCATCCAGATCACAATATTCCAACGCCAGCATCGTCGTCATAATCTTCGTAATACTGGCCGGGTAACGTACTTCATCACTGTTCTTTTCATAAAGGACCGCTCCCGTATTCATCTCGATTACGATTGCATTCGGAGAATCAATGTCTGGACCTTCCGGCCAATACTGCGTATCCGCCTGAACACTTACCGGAGCCATAGTTGCTACTAATGCCGCGACAAATACCCCACACAATCCTCTTGTCCACAGATTTGTTCTTTTTCTCATTCTTTTACCCCTCTAAGGTTTTGTCTCACTCAATTAGTATAAGATATTTCTGGCTTTTCTACAAGAAAATATATAGAAAAACCCTTTTGTTTTCGAGAAAATTATACTACAATAGGTGTGCAAAACAAAAAGAACAAACCCAAGGAGAACACGCATGAGACTTCGAAATATTCCAGGTGCTGATGAAGTGATTTCAAACAGCCCTATTTGTATACAAAATCCAGCAAAACATCGCGGCAATTGGAAAGCCCTATTTGGCAACGACAACCCAATCCATATTGAAATCGGCATGGGAAAAGGCAGATTCTTAATGGATCTTGCTTCTCTTAATCCAGACATTAACTACATCGGAATTGAGCGCTACACAAGCGTTCTGCTTCGTGCTGTTCAGAAAATGGATGAATTGCAGCTACCGAACGTGCGCTTTCTGTGCATTGATGCCGCAACTCTTCCAGAGGTCTTTGCGCCAAACGAAGTAAACCGTATCTACTTAAACTTCTCTGACCCATGGCCAAAGGACCGTCACGCAAGACGCCGTCTGACCTCCAGCGAATTCTTAGGTCGCTATGACCAGATTCTCGCACAGGACGGTCGCATCGAATTCAAGACCGATAACCGTGGATTATTTGATTTTTCTGTTGAGGAAATCGAAAACTCACCAATCTGGAAGCTTCAGGTGAAAACCTATGACCTGCATGACGACCCAATGTTAAACTTTGGAAACATCATGACAGAATATGAAGAGAAATTCTCGAGTAAAGGGAATCCTATTTGTAAGTTAATTGCAACGAGATAAAAAAGCTTTCATCAATAAAAGTCATGCTCTTTTCATGAGCATGACTTTTATTGATTTGAGTTAACAAAGCTCTCAAACTTATGGAAGCAGCTCTTGATTGAAGCTCCGGTTTTAGACCTATTTGAATTAACAAAGCTCTCAAACCCCCCTCCCTGCATATCTGTTAGAGTAGGTTTTAGACCTATTTGAATTAACAAAGCTCTCAAACGTCGTGAACATTGTGCGCGAGTTTCATTTAGTTTTAGACCTATTTGAATTAACAAAGCTCTCAAACGCGTATAGTTTACATCTGCGTTTGTACTACGTTTTAGACCTATTTGAATTAACAAAGCTCTCAAACTTGGGGAAAACTATATTTAATCTGTAGTTGTTTTAGACCTATTTGAATTAACAAAGCTCTCAAACTCGATGCTGTTTGTAAATTTTAAACTATCTGTTTTAGACCTATTTGAATTAACAAAGCTCTCAAACTCTGTTCAGTAAAGGATTCTCGCAATATTGTTTTAGACCTATTTGAATTAACAAAGCTCTCAAACATTCAGCCTGAATCGTATCAAAAATCAATCGTTTTAGACCTATTTGAATTAACAAAGCTCTCAAACTACCCCCATCGAAGACAAAACTAAACACAGGTTTTAGACCTATTTGAATTAACAAAGCTCTCAAACTGTATTTGCTGGGGAAGAAATGCAAGATTTGTTTTAGACCTATTTGAATTAACAAAGCTCTCAAACAGGCAGAGAGGTAAGAGTAACTCTATCACTGTTTTAGACCTATTTGAATTAACAAAGCTCTCAAACCGCGTTGGTAAGAATACTATGCTTACTATGTTTTAGACCTATTTGAATTAACAAAGCTCTCAAACCTAGCGGTTCATCAACAGATACGTCTGCATTGTTTTAGACCTATTTGAATTAACAAAGCTCTCAAACCGGAAGCGAAGCAAGAATAACTCTATCACTGTTTTAGACCTATTTGAATTAACAAAGCTCTCAAACTCCGAAGTATCAATATCGCCAACAATCAAAGTTTTAGACCTATTTGAATTAACAAAGCTCTCAAACGAAGGGTTAGAAGTTCATGAGTCCAAGCTGTTTTAGACCTATTTGAATTAACAAAGCTCTCAAACAATATGGACACATCTGCCGATAACGCAGCGTTTTAGACCTATTTGAATTAACAAAGCTCTCAAACCTCAAATGTCGAACGTTC
>CAYPAM010000010.1:0-2023 GCA_964408715.1 uncultured Lachnobacterium sp. | reverse complement strand
CGTTTTAGACCTATTTGAATTAACAAAGCTCTCAAACCTCAAATGTCGAACGTTCTCACCGAGCTTATATGTACTGCGAATACATCGTTAATCCAAAACAATTTGACACAAAGTCTTATCAATGATAATAACATGCTCATCTTCTAATTTGCAATCAAAACTATTTTCAAAATTTAACAACACCACTTTCTCATACTGTATTTCCTCATATAATTCCTCCATTTCCACTGTCGATAGGTATCTTTTTAATCCCAACGTTATAATATTGTCTACTCCAACAATCCTGTGCATCATTTTAATATAGCTGGTCAGTTTTTCTAATAAATTTGTTGAATCATCATCAATCAAAACGTCAAACAATTTGTATAATCCTTCACTATTTAACTCAGTATTATACTTAATAGGATACGGCATCTCCATACATAAAGTGTCTATATAAGTTACGATTTCACTTAATAATTCTCCCGTTTGTTCGTAGTAGGACTCATTCGCAATCTCATGCATTTCCTTATACAATTTAGAAATTATTTTTTTATCATTACAGTTTATCGCAAATGGATTAAATATGACCGATGCAACCTTACCTAATTTTTGCTCTACTCCATCACAGGAAAAGATGATATCACCGCTCATTCCATTTGACTGTGCCCAAATATCGTTGCAAATATCTGCTAAAATTTCCGGTTTTTCTATCACTATTGTCGTGGGATTAATATCCGATATTTCTATGTTTAGTTCCCACTTCTTACTGTAGAACCTCATAGTACAATTAACCTTTCATCTGAATCTATTACATCACGCTGTTTTGAACCTACAATGCATTCCATTTTAGAAAATTGTTTTTCTGTAATCTTCAACACCTGTACTAAACCGTCACTTGGTCTATTCTTTTTTAAGTTTTCAACTACAGCATCACCAACATTACTATTTGGAACCAGCTTACAATATATAGATTCCTGTAACATCATAAATCCGGATTTAATCAAATACTTCCGAAACAACCTATAATCGCGCAAATTATTCGATGTGGTAACTGGAAGATCAAACATAACTATTATTCTCATATATCTATAATTCATGATAAAATTTGATTAACGAAACATCCTCATTATTTATAGCATCAAATATACTTCTAGAATATATTTTTATAGCATTACTAACAATTTCCTTTTTTCCAGCAATGCATACTTCGCTCTGTAGAACTTTTAGCATTTCCATTTTTTCTTCGTGCTCGAATTTTTCTGGATGTAATTTTACGACGCATTGATCAACCAATACTCTAAATGGCTCCATGATATCGGATGCAAAATTAAACTGGTTAAACATGTTGTCATGAAAAAGTCCTAACTGCGTAAGATACCCTGATGACACTATCACTCTATTAAAGGACGAGAGTAATAAACCATATCCATAATTCAATGCAGCGTTTATGCTATTTTCATCTGTTCTTGTAAATTGCTTTCCAAATAACGCATTAAAATACACCTTTGCGGCATGTCCTTCTCTATTTGTTACATCTCCCAATTCAATTTCTTCTATATATTGAATTAACATATCGCCTTCAGGCAATCCATATGACAAAAGATGATTCGCCTGCTTTCGAATTTTTTCAGAAACAATTTCTGTCCAAACCATCTTCTTTATATCGTCCCCCCATGCTATCTGTGTTCGAATTTTTGCACTTGTGTCATGCGCTCCATAATAGGGTAATAACTCGGAGGAAGGATTTCTTTTTTCATCGCAAAAAACTACCTTAACCTTTTTCTTGGTTAGCTCACTTAAAAGTGCAGTTGTAAGGGATACGGCCGTCGATTCAATTATTAACACTTCGATTTCGTCTATATGAATCTTTTTTGTTTCTAACTGGCGTACTACCATGTATCCCAACTGGTAATCTAATTTTGCGCTATTTGATATTATAACTGTTCTCCAACTCATATCTTATTTAAATCCACGACGTTTTCATAGAAGCCAGTTACAGATTGGTTAATAAGCAACACAGTATTATCCTTTGACAATTTCT
>CAYPAM010000009.1:0-18701 GCA_964408715.1 uncultured Lachnobacterium sp. | reverse complement strand
AAAAACAGATACATAAATTAAAGAAAATAAGAGAAGAATTAGGAATGAATAGGACTGATTTTTCGCGTTATGTCGGCATACCACTACGAACTTTGGAAGAGTGGGAAGCAGGTCGGCGCAGGCCGGTCTATTTTCACTTTTTTAAGAATATATTAAGGTTCTGTTTATTGCGTTTCTTGGAGATTTGTTATATATTCTTCTATGTTTATGGTAAAGAGGGAATGTCCCCTTTAGAGAACAAAAGAGGTAATAGGTATGAAGAAACGCTTTTATGCATTATGTATGATTGCTGCAATCGTGTCATTTTTAGGGTTCGTGGTGGAGAATATCTGGCTTGCTTTCACCCAGGGATGTATAAACAACCGAAGTATGATTTTTCCATTTCTGGTTGGATATGGAATTGCGATTGTCTTAATATATTTGATTCTTGGCACGCCAAATCATCCCCGTTTACTGGGAAAAAAACTCGCATTGAACAGTGAACTTAAGCGCATTCTGTTCTATCTGGGAGCAGTTATGATCTGCGTCAGCCTAGGAGAGATTCTTCTTGGAACATTGGTGGAGAAGGTCTGTGGCTTTGAATGGTGGAATTATACGTGGATTCCTCTACATATTACAAAATACACAAGTATTCCAACCAGCTTTGCCTTTGGTCTAATTATTACGACCTTCATGAAGTTTTGCTTTGAACCATTGATGACGTATTTTGAAGGCTGGAATGAGACGGTACTGAAGGTGACTGCGATTACATTGCTTGTGATTATGCTGGGCGATTTTGCATACGCGGCATATACAATGTTCAAGAAAAAGGGTACTGTGATTCGCTGGCAGATTATCGTCAATGAGATGCTATACCGGAGACTGCATCCATAGGAATAGCTTAGAAAACGACTTTTCAGAAAGGATATGAAAAGTCGTTTTTTTGCGTTATTATAGAGAAAAAGTGTATTACATTTTGCCAAATAAAGGGGATAGTGCTATAATGATATAAACATGTCGAGGTGGAGAAGGCATAAATGTGGGAGGTTTATCGTGAAGGAAGTACAGAAGACGAGTAAGGGGACGAAAGCACCGATTTCTCAGACGACTATTTTTAGAATCATGTATGTGATTACCATTGTGGTGTCCGCGGTGTTCTTCTTGAAAAATCTGCTGGGTGGTGCAGTGCAGGAAGCAATTATGATTGGTGCAATTATTGTGATTTTTGTAGTTACATTCCTGATTCTTAAGCTAAGAAAAGCAACAGAGCGAACCAAGCAGCTTGTCATATCGACTATGATTATGGTCTTGATTTTTATCATTGCGCTTAATAGTGGGGGATATTACAGCGATGATTTTATCATGTTCCTTGCGGTTATTGGTCTGACAGGCTTGTATTTGGAACCGAAATTTTCCTATGTGCAGCTTGTGATGTCAATCATATTCCTGATTGCGATGTATATCATTCATCCAGATAAGGCAGACCCACTGGGACAGTATATTCAGTGTCTGATCGAGTTCGTTTTGGCGGGGGCGTTGTTTATTGAGACAATCAAGCGAGGAAGAGCCTTCATCGGTATCGGTGAGGATCGTGCGAAGGAAGCAGAAGAACTTGTGGATTCCATGAAGGATATGGGCGTTGAGCTAGAGCATGACTTTGCGCAGTCTTCCGAACGCATCAATAATAATACAAATGAGCTGGAAATTGGCTCTAAATCTATGGTGGAAAGTGCGGGAAATATGCAGATAAGCTGTGACGATGTGCAGAACTGCATCACAATCTCGCAGAATTCGATTCTGGAATTGAACAATGAAGTAAACCGATTCGAAACCGCATTAAAAGAGAACCAGGCAAATATGGCGCATATGGAGCAGCAGTTGGCAGCAGTTGCAGCAACTGTAACGGAAGCTAACGAGGTATTCCAAGCGATGGAAAAGAAGATGAGTGAGGTTGCCGATGTGGCTGACCAGTTGGGGGATATCTCCTTCAATACAACGATTCTGTCATTGAACGCCTCTATTGAAGCGGCAAGAGCCGGCGAGAGCGGAGCGGGCTTTGAGGTAGTAGCATCTGAGATGAGACAGCTATCCAACAACAGCAACGTATTCTCAGAACAGGTATCTGAAGTCGTAAAAGAACTGATGCAAGAGGTTGCAGTGACCGCACAGCAGTTCTTGGACAGCACAAAGGCTTTGGAAGAATCCAAGGCGTCCATGAACGAGCTTCAGGAGAGCTTTGAGCGTCTGACCCAGCAGTTTAGCGCCTTATATCGCAATATCGAGACGCAGAATAGCAATGTCAATGAGGTTGGCATTATCTTCAATGATTTACAGACACGTGTAGCCGAGATGCAGCAGTATTCGGTAAATAACCAGCAGTCAGTGGGCTCTATTATGGAGGCAATGGACTTGTATCAGGAAAACATCGAGAAGGTCATCGAGCGTACAAGAATGACAAGCGATTCAAAGAAGCAATAAATACGGATTTTGCGGAGGACACGAAAGATATGACAGAGAAGCAGCGCAGAAAAGCGGATTCTATGGTATTTCCTACCTTGTTAGTCGTAATGGTTGGGATTGCACTCAACATGCTGGGATTGTATGCAACCGGTGGAGGTGATATGTCAACGCTGGTAGTTATTCTCGTAAGTGTAGTGGGTGTGATTCTGACAACGATAGTGTATCTTACCATGAAGGGAAAACCAAAGTGTGGAATCATAATGACAGCGATTGCGACGATTACGTGGATTGTAATGGTTGTAAATGTGGAGATGCAGTACTTCTATATGCTTGCAGTAGCACTTGTGATTGCTCAGGCCGCATATTTGGAAAAGACAAGAGTACTTGGTAGCGCAGTATTTCTGACGCCAATCTTTGCAGCAAGAAGCTTGATGTTGGCCAAGAAGGGCGTCGTATCCGTAACAGAAGCCGGAACCTCTATTGTGTTATTTTTACTTATCATCATAGCTTTATATAACATTACAAAGATTTGGATAGGTTTTAATAGAGACAACCTGGATACGGTAAAACGTGTTTCCGAGGAATTGGTAGCACATTTTGATGAAGCAAATGGTTATATTGTGACCTTGGACGAAGCACTTAACACAAGCAACCTCACAATGCAGGATATTACACTGAATATCGAAAACACTGCACAAGAGATTCAAAATCAGTCTATGATGTGTCAGGATATCGGCGATAGCACACAGAATGCAAAGTCGCAGACCGATGTTATGGTTGACGCATCCGCAAAGGCATTGGAGGAGGTTGTGCAGGGCGTAGAAGCAATGGACAAGCTACATACACATGCACAGGATGTAGAGCGTGACAATCGTGAAACGGTGGAACGCGTAGTTGCCTTGAATGAGAGAACCGAAAATGTGAAGAATATCCTGAGTACGATATCCGGTATTTCCACTCGTACACATCTGCTTGCGATGAACGCTTCCATTGAGGCGGCAAGAGCTGGTGACGCAGGAAAAGGCTTTGCGGTTGTTGCAGAAGAAATCCGTATTCTATCCGAACAGACGAAGGCAGCGACTATCAACATCGAGGGCATTCTTGCAGAGCTTGGACAGGATGTAGAGCAGGTTACAACGAGTATCAACCATTCGGTGCAGACCGTTCAGGAACAAAACGAACTCATTGAAGAAACCAAGACCAAATTCGATGCAATCGATATAGGCGTAAAACAACTGATGAGTATAATTAACGATTTCAAAGGAATCATTGACACTATCACGGAAGCATCTACCGTAATTGCGGATGCCGTTACAGACCTCTCTGCAAATAGTGAGGAGGTAGCAGCTGCTTCCAACGATGGAACCAGCATCATGACACAGGCGGTAGAGGATATGAATCAGGTGAAGGCAGCACTGGATGATATCTACAATCTCGCGCAGAATCTAAAGAATGAGTATCATGTTGAAGAGACTGGAGCGAAGAAGCGTAAATAAGATAATAGAATATGAAAACGTTAAGGGGATATCACATATCTGTGATATCCCCTTCTGTAAAAACTTATAGATATTATAGCAGAGAGTTGGGGGATATGGCGATGAGTTTGCGTGTGAGATAGATTGCGGATTGGCGAGGTGACGTGGTATAATGAAACCATTAGAAATAAAGAAGACGAATGGCTCATTATTGGAGGAAGTTTCTATGTCAAAGGGGAATAATCAGAAATTAAAATTATCATATCTGACTCGCATCATGTTGGAAAAGACTGACGATGAGCATGGGCTGACCTTGCAGCAGGTGATTGATGAGCTGGAACGGTATGGTATCACCGCGGAAAGAAAGAGCATCTATGCGGATTTTGCGGACATGACGGATAAGCTCGGAATCGAAATCATCAAGGAGAAGGTCGGCAGAGAAACGTACTATCATGTGGGTAGCCGCGAATTCGAAGTGGCAGAAATCAAGCTTCTAATTGACGCGATTCAATCCTCCAAGTTTATAACCGAGAAGAAGTCCAACGAGTTGATTAAAAAAGTCAAAGGCTTGGTAAGTCGCCATCAGGCAGCACAACTGCAGCGTCAGGTATTCGTTCATGGCAGAATTAAGACCATGAATGAAAGCATCTATTATAACGTCGACACGCTACACAACGCGATTGCCCAGAATGCCCGAATCAAGTTCCAATATTGTGGCTGGTATCCAAATAAGGAACTGGTTCCGCTAAACGGCGGGCAATTCTTTGAAGCAAGCCCATGGGCGCTTAGCTGGGATGATGAGTATTACTATCTGGTGGCATTCGACCATTTCGAAGAAAAAATCAAGCATTACCGCGTAGATAAAATGATGAAAATCTCTGTCATGGATGAAAAACGAGGCGGAAAGGAACTGTTTGATAAATTTGATATGGCCGCCTATTCAAAAATGAATTTTAGCATGTTCCATGGCGAGATTAAGCGTGTACATATTTCTTTTCCAGATTATATGGTAGGCGTGTTTATCGACCGCTTCGGGAAAGACATATCCATTCGCCCGGTGGGCGACAGACGCAGTGAAATCGCAGTCAATGTAGCAATCAGCAAGCAGTTTTTCGGCTGGATAGCAAGCCTTGGCAGATGGGTAAAAATCACCGGACCGGATGAGGTCGTGGACGAGATGCGCGAGTTTACACAGAAACTCGCTGCGGTGTATGAGGAAAAAGAAGACAACTAAATATTGGGAAATCAGATGTAAGCAAGCTCCGAAAGTATTTCGGGGCTTGTTTTTATGATTGAATCCTGTGCGATTCTGCGTCAGGTCAGGACCCTAATGCGAATGAGTCCTTTTTATAGGACAGGGTATATGTTATCTTCTCAGTGTAAACAACAAAAACAAACAAAACGAGAAAGTCGAGGTAAACATTATGGCAAATAGAAGTTTAGCAAGAAGAGAAGCACAGGTACGAGCACAGAAAATCATGATTGCATTTACAATTATTTTTCTCATTGCAGTAGGAATTTTGTTTGGAACTTGCGTCCATGTGTTCGCAGGAGACAATGAAGCACAAGCGCTTCAGAAGCATTATACCAGCATCCGTATCGAAGACGGCGACACCCTGTGGGACATCGCCGGCAAATATGTACAGAACACCGAGATTACCCGCCAGGAATACATCAAAGAGGTGTGCGAACTGAACGGACTGAATGCGGATGAGATTATCGCTGGTGAGTATATTGTGGTTGTATATTACGAGATGGATAGATAAGGAGAGGAGAACGGATATGAAAGGATATACAGTAGAGTACGGATATATGGGATACATAGATGGAGAGTATCAGTTGTTCGCGGATGAGCAGGATTATAGAGAGGTTTTTGGTGAGAATAACTAAAAGTTTGACGGAAAGGAGTACATACTATGGATAATGCAGTTGCTATCAATAAGTGGTATTACATTATGGACAAAGGTTTTTTCTATTATCGTTTGAATAATAATAGTCAGCTAGTAGTAGCAATGAGCAAGGATGAGGCGGATATCTTTAGTTATGATGAAGCAAAACGTAGAATTGGAAATGGGAAGAAATCGCAGTTTTATTGTATGATTCCAACAGAACAAGAAGAGGGGGTGTTAATGGAGGAAACGTCCAACCAACAGATGAACAGTGTCCCAAAGCTAATCCAACATGATACATATGATTTGTCTGAATTGGACTGGAAGGAATATCTCACACAGTTTTCTTACATTGTCTCCAGCGTGAAAGTTTATCATGATGAGCTGACGGAACAGTTGTCAGAGGTAGATCTAAAAATATCGGATATTATGCATTATATAGAAATGTATGAGCTTTCGGATGAAGAGAGCATATATGTGATGGAACAACTAAAAGGATATCGCGAACAGAGACGGGATATAAAAGATAAGATGCTTATTTCAGATACTTTTGGCCGACTTATTGGCACGTCAGCAAACATTGAAAAAAGCAAGGAAACTATTCGAGCTATCACAGGCTTGGAGAACAGGAAATATGCACCACGCCAATTGACGGAGCTGTTTGAGGGGAAATCGTTAGAGGTTCCAAAAAAGATAGTGCAATTTCCAAGAAATTCACAGGAAAATATTTACCCAAGAGAAAATGAGGAAGAAAAGATGGAAGGTACGTGGCGTAAAACGGTTTTCGACGGGAAGCAAACGGATTGGAAGCAGTATGCAAAACAACAGATGGAATTCTTTGAGCAGGCAAAACAATATACCGATAATTTGCAGATTGAGTTGGACGAGATCGATGGACGTATTCAGGATATTTTATGGGAGCTAGAGGATGCGAATTATAATGTGGTGCAGGGCTTTAATGTGTTTAAACAGTTGAAAGAATTAAGAACTAATAGAAAAGAAAAGTTAAGGGAGCTAGAGTGTGTGGAAGCTTTGACAGGATGTTTTGACTGTGAAGCTATGTATGAAGCGTATGAATATAGTTTGAGTGCTATTGAAGAAATTGTAGGAGAAGAAAAAATTATACCACAAGTATAATTTACAAACCCTGCCCACTATTTACTTCTTATTGAGAAAAGACTACAATATGTATATATGTAAATTAGTCTTATGAATGGTAAAGGATGAGTGATAATAATATGACAAAAAGAATTACATATCAAAATATAGATATGCAAGAAACAGGGAAAAAAATAAAATATCTATTGGAATCTAGGGGGTATACGCCTCGCATGCTTCAGGAGTATTTGCACTTATCTTGTGTGCAGCCAATTTATCGCTGGTACAAAGGATTGATCTTGCCATCGGTGGACCATTTATTTATGCTTAGCCAATTGTTGCATGTACATATGGAAGACTTTTTGGTGAAGGAAAATGCCATTAATACATATGATATAGAGCACCAGAATCCACAGGCGGTACAGAAACGGCTTCTAGAATATTGCCTGAAATTGCATCAGTCGGTTGCATAGAATGCATTGGACTAACCGTCCAATGAAAATATGATTGACAAATGTTATCCTCTTATTATAACCCCGCGAAGGGAGTATGATAGGAGGATATTTTTGTGGAAAGAAAAGTACATGTAGTTGAAGATTTGCGACAACCATTTTGGCTCTAATAGGATAATGCAAATTGCAAACCTGAAGTCACAAATAGTGATTTCAATTCAGAAGACGAATTTGAAGTTCCAAATTGGAACTTCAAGCTTTAGAGAAAAGAAAGGGTGAAAAGCGATGATATACATAACAGGCGATTGCCATGCAGATTTTATTAAATTTAACACAGAAAATTTTCCAGAGCAGTACGAAATGACGAAGGATGATTATGTCATCATCTGCGGTGATTTCGGTGGCGTATGGAATAAGGACGAAGAAAGTCCAAGAGAAAAATGGTGGATGGATTGGCTGGAAGAGAAGCCATTCACAACCTTGTTTGTAGATGGGAATCACGAGAATTTTGACAGGCTTTATGCATACCCAGTAGAAGCGTGGAAGGGCGGGAAAATTCATAGAATACGTCCATCTGTGATACATTTGATGCGAGGACAGATATTTACAATTGAAAGAAAGAAAATATTCACCTTCGGCGGAGCCCAAAGTCATGATATATCCGGTGGGATTTTTGAATTAGATGATCCGGATTTTTGCATGAAAAGAATAGAATTGCGCAGAAGTGGGAAACCATATCGAATTAATCATCTAAGCTGGTGGGAGCAGGAGCTTCCAACGGCAGAGGAAATGGAAGAAGGAAGAAGAATTTTAGCGGAACATGAAAACACAGTGGATTTTATAGTGACGCATTGTTGTGCCTCTAGCACGGAGGTTGTGCTTGGCGGTGGATTATTTCAGCATGACTATTTGACGGATTATCTTGAAACCATCCGACAGAGTGTTAGTTTTAAAAAGTGGTTCTTCGGACACTACCACGATAATATCAATGTAAATGCTCAGGAGATACTTATCTATGAGCAGATTATTAGGATTGTTTAAAGGGGAATAGTATGGTTTGGTTTACAAGCGATCTGCATCTGGGGCATCAGGCGGTAATTAATATGTGTAAAAGACCATTTGAAATGGTGGAAGAAATGAACGAGACATTAATTCAAAATTTCAACTCCCGTGTTAAGAATAATGATACCATATATATTTTGGGAGATATTGCACACAGAATTACGGTGGTTGATGTTAATCAGATGATTTGTAGATTAAATGGAAAGAAGATTTTGTGCAAAGGAAATCATGATAAGCAATATGATGCTGCATTATTTGAAAAAATTTGTGATTTTACAGAGATTTCTGTTAATGGAGTAAACGTATCGCTGATGCATTATCCAATGATGGAATGGCCAAAATCACGCCACGGATCATTGCATCTGCATGGACATATTCATAGCAGAGGAGAATATAATATGCAGCAGAAAAGCGAAGGAATATTACGATATGATGTTGGTGTGGATGCAAATCATTATTTTCCTGTTTCAATTGAAGAGATTAAAGCGTTTTTTCAATTATCAATAAGGTAATTCCAGAGATATCCTAATTAACAAATCGTAAGTTTCTGCACTATCCTATAAGCACAGAAGAAATAGGAGGAATTCACAATGTTAGTCTTAGCATATAGAAGATACAGCACATGTATCAAAGCCCTCAACTGGCTAGAGGAAAACAATATCCAGTTCGAGGAACGTCCAATCGTAGAGCATAATCCAACCTACGAAGAACTGAAAGCCTGGTATCAGATGAGTGGATTGCCACCGAAGAAATTCTTCAACACAAATGGATGCTTGTAAAAAAACGCTCCGCTAAGGATGCGCACCTCGCGGAGAGGAATTTAATTGCTGCGCAATACCGCTCGGGCGCGGAGAATCTCGCATACGAGATTCTTTGTTCTAGAAGATTATATTGGTCAAATGAAATTCTCTAGGAGAGGTTATCGAAAAACGATAAAAATATATTGACAATCAAAACTGACGGTGCTAAACTTTATATTGTAGAGTCACGGTGCAAAGTTGCAGAATAAAAGATAGTGACGAAGCAGAAGGGAAGAATTGATATGAAAAAGGAAACATTGATTAAATTAACCAAGTATTTTTTGGATTTTATGTTTTACGCAGGCATTGTAGTAACAGCAACCCTGCCTTTGTCTATTAAATTTTTAGGTGAGTATATTCCAAATTTTGGGGAACACTATGGTGAACTGGTGATTATTTATTTTGTGCTGGGAATTGCAGCACTGGTGATTATCCGAGAACTTCGTAAGATTTTTAAAACGGTCATCCATAAGAATTGTTTTGTAAGAGAGAACGTAGTGAGTCTGGACAAGATGTTCAAATGGAGTTTTTTCATTGTGTTGATGTCCGTGGTTCGCAGCATCGTATTTTTATCTGTTGCCATGTTGGTGGTAGTTCTGGTATTTACCATTGCAGGTGTGTTTAGTAAAGTACTGGCGTTTGTTTTCGAAGAAGCAATCAGTTACAAAGAAGAAAATGATTTTACAATCTAGGAAGGTCGAAGAAAGATGGGTATTGTAGTTAATTTAGATGTTATGATGGCAAAACGAAAAAAGGGACTGACAGAACTGGCGGGAGAAGTGGATATTACTCTGGCAAACCTGTCTATTCTTAAGAACAACAAGGCAAAGGCAGTGCGTTTCACAACCTTAGAGGCTATTTGTAAGGCGTTGAACTGTCAGCCAGGAGATATCCTGGAGTATGTACCGGACGAAGAGGGAGGTGTCAAGATTGAGTGACATTCAGCAGAATGAAGTAACACAGAATGAAGTAACACAGAATGATGTACAGCAGAGTACACCTTCAATTTATGTAACGCCACCACCATCTTATGTGGAGCCGATTACTATGTATGACACCAAGGTCAAGGAGAATTTCCATATTTATGGAATTGCAGCACTATTGTATGCCATTTTATATGCGGTATGTATGTTCAAAAATGATTCAGGATTATCCTTCCTGTTTTATATTTTAGGAACTATCGGATTTATCTGGTTTTGCCTACGCAAACTGGATATGAAACTGGGAAAAGAAAATGTTTTTTACATAGTCAGTATGTTGCTTTTGGCGGTTTCTACGTTTTGTACTGATGATGACAGAATTATTTTCTTTAATAAACTGGGAATATTTCTTTTGACCATAAGTATGTTGCTTGGGATTATGCATAACACTGGAAAGTGGAATCTAGGAAAATACTTAGGTTCCATTCTGCAAGTAGTGTTTATGGCAATCGGTCAGATTGGAAAGCCATTTAAAGATGCGATTTGGTATTGTAAAAATAAGCTTAATGCAAAAAACAGTAGATATTTATACCTCTTACTGGGGGTTGTTATTACGGTGCCTCTTTTTGCGGTTGTATTAGGCTTACTGACCAGCGCAGACGCAGTATTTCGTGATGTGACAGTGAATATTCTTGCGAATTTAAACCTCGGTAATGTGGTTTCCTTTGTATGGAAGATTCTGTTTATGTTTCTTGCAAGCTATGGAATTTTAGTATATCTGTGTAAGAAAGAATTAAAAGAAGATGTTAAGGATACCAAAAAATGGGAGCCATTGGTTGGAATCCCTGTTGCAGCAATTTTATCAGCATTGTATTTGATTTTCAGTGTGATTCAGATTATGTATCTTTTTGTGGGAAATATGCAGTTGCCAGAAGGGTACACCTACGCAGAGTACGCAAGAGAAGGCTTTTTCCAGTTGCTTGCAGTTAGCATTCTGAATTTGGTTTTGGTGTTAGTAGGGCTGTATTATTTTAGACCAAGCAAGGTGTTAAAAGGAATTTTGATTGTAATGTCTCTTTGCACATTTATTATGATTGCTTCCAGCGCAATGAGAATGATGATTTATATTCAGTACTATTATCTGACATTTCTTCGAATTCTTGTGCTGTGGACATTACTGGTATTGGCTTTGATATTTGCAGGTGTCATTGTTTACATTGTCAAAGACCAGTTCCCGTTATTTAAGTATAGTATGATTGTGTTTACCTGTCTGTATATTGCATTATCTTTTGCCCAGCCAGATTACTGGATTGCGAAAGTGAACATTGAAAGTACAAAAACAACACGTAGCGAGTTTTTCAAAGGAGAAGCTTACGATGACTATAGCTACCTTGCAGGATTATCTGCGGATGCTTCCTCGGTTATGGTAGCGTGGGCTGATGAAGTCGGGTGTGGACTTGATTATTATTACGATTCATCTTATCCAATAAAGGCAGAAGGAGAAATTGAATATGGTTACCGCTATTTAAAGAGACTCCGTACCAGAGTTGGAGATATAGGCCTTTGGAATTTTAACCTTTCCCGATGGTTGGCAGACCTTGACGTCACCTTCCAACTCACAGAAGGCATGTAACCAACTCAATATTATAAAGCAGAACTAATTTATAACAGAGGAATTTCCAGATAGAAATATGCCTCTTAATAGATGTTTTAACTGTAAATTTTAAAATAGTTTGAAAAAGGCGTCTGTACATCTATATAATCCATCGACTTTACGCCAGTCGGAGAGGGATTATATAGATGTACAGACGCCTTTTTGGTTGCTTTTAATAGAAAAAAAGGGTAGAATAGTTATATCATAGGGGGCATATTGAAATGGCTAAGAAATATTACGCGGTGCGTGTTGGCAAAACGCCCGGAATCTATTTTACGTGGGACGATTGTAAGTCTATGGTAGATGGATATCCTGGTGCAAAGTACAAGAGCTTTACAAATATTGAAGAAGCAGAAGCCTTTTTGCAGGGAGTGGAATTTCAGCCAGTGGCAAGGTCCGTGGAGACCGTGCCGCAACAAGAGACGCAGAAGGAAGGTGACTATGCTTTTGTAGATGGTTCCTACAATGTAGCAACTGGTGTATACGGATATGGCGGATTTCTGTTTGCGAATGGTGAAAAATACATTTTGCAAGGCTCTGGTAACGAAGAGGAGATGGCTTCCATGCGTAATGTGGCAGGAGAAATCTTAGGAAGTATGGCAGCGGTGGAAAAAGCTTTGGAGCTTGGACTTACAAAGCTGGCTATCTATTATGACTATGCAGGAATTGAAATGTGGGCAACCGGAAGCTGGAAACGAAATAAGACAGGAACCATTGCTTATTATGAATACATGCAGTCAATAAAAGATAAAATACAAATCTCCTTTGTGAAGGTAAAGGGACATTCCGGAATCGAAGGAAACGAAGAAGCAGACCGTTTGGCAAAAGAAGCCGTGGGTAATGAATAAACTAAGGGGAAATAAAGGGGAAAGAAATGGAAAAATCAAGTATAGCACTTATATATATTATCACAATCGTGGTATTGATTATGCTGCTGATACAGCTGTTGCAGGATAAACGAAAGCATCTGATGGATTTGTCGTCACTTTTACTTTTGGCAATTGCCATGAATGGGACATTTATGGCATCGCTATTTATAGATGACAAGTTGATTCTGTCCATAATCTATTCGTTAGTATTGATTCTGGAGAGCTGGATGTTATATCTGTTCCTTCGTTATGCACATGCAAGAAATAACTTCTGGCAGAAGAATAGGGAAATCTACCGTAAAACAATAGTTACGTTATTGGTAATTGATAACGTGCTTCTTATCATGAATGCATTTACTGAGTGGTTATTTAAATTTGATGAAGTACAGATTGGAATGGGCATATATGTGCGCGCAAAGTGGTCGGTCTTTTGGGGGATGCATTGGTTGCTTTGCTTTGCATTGGCAGTATTTATTGTTGCAATCATGTTCCGTAAAACCATTCAGGTGGCAAGCATTTATCGTGGAAGATATTTGTTTGGAACAATTGTTTTCTCACTAGGTATGTTATTTAATTTTATTGTGCGTATTGTAAGCGATAACATGAATATGTGGTCTGTAACGCTTTTCTCCATTGGAGCAATATGTTACTACTTTATGTATTTTATCTATCCATGGCAGAGAAGCATTAAGATGAAGAATTTTGCTATCAACAACATGTCAGAGCCTGTATTGATGTTTGATTATAACAATAATCTTCAGGTGTTCAATGATGCAGCACAGAAGGTATTAGGCGTGAGTGCTTATTATCCGTTAGAGCGGTACATCGAGGAGAATAAGCTGCATTATCATTTGGAGGAGCGGGATAAGGACGCTGTGAAAAACCGTGAGTTCATGCGTACGCAGATTATCGGCGGCAGAACACATCTGGTTCATGGTCAGGAGCTGTGGGATGAAAAGAACAAATTCGTTGGTACATTGATTGTATATACAGATATTACAGGGCAGGAAAAGTTAAAGGATGAAGCAACACTGTATGCGACAAGAGACCAGCTGACCGGACTTTGGAACCGCGACTATTTCTTTGAAATGGTAAGTAAGACTATTCATGAGAATCCGGATGAGGAATTCGTTATGATTGCTTCGGATATCTATCATTTCAAGATGTTCAATGAAATCTTAGGCAGCAGTACCGGTGATGATATCCTGCTTGCAATTGCACAGGGTTATCGTGAGCAATGTAACCGTCTGTGGATATTTTCTCGAATTGCGGGCGACAGATATGGTTTGTTAATGCCCAAACATGACTTTAGGGAAGAACGCTTCCTGCGTTTCGCAAACGAGGTGTTTAGCAAGAGGCATTATGAACTGAAGGTTCATTGCTATATTGGTGTATATGAGGTCACAGATAGAAATATAAGTGCAGAAAGTATGTATAATCGTGCATATATGGCACTAGAGACTATCAAGGGTGATTTGCAGAAGCAGATTGCATATTATCATGAGGCACTGCGCGATAAACGAATCTTTGAGATAACGACTTTGGATGATTTGGACAGAGCGCTATTGAACAATGAGTTTGAGATTTATCTGCAGCCACAGATAGACATCCGTAAAAAAGAAATTGTTAGCGCAGAAGCCCTCATTCGTTGGAATAAGCCTGGCAGAGGCTTAGTGCCACCGGCAGAATTCATTCCGGTATTTGAGAATAACGGAATGATTGCAAGACTTGACTACCAGGCATGGGAGCTTGCATGTAGGCAGTTGTATATCTGGAAGAATGAAGGCTTTGGGGAACGTTCCATTTCTGTAAATATTTCTGCGAAGGATTTCTATCTGGCAGATTTGTATGACAGCATCACGGGACTTGTGGAGCGTTATCAGATTAATCCAAAGAATCTGAAGCTGGAAATCACAGAGACAGCCTTTGTGTTGGATGTTGACAGACAGATGAAGCTGGTGCGCAAGCTGCAGGATTACGGATTTATCATTGAAATTGATGACTTTGGTAGTGGCTATTCTTCACTGAACAGCTTGAAGGATATCAGCGCAGATATTTTGAAGATGGATATGAAGTTCTTCCAGAAAACGGATGGAAGCATGCGTGCAGAGAAGATTGTGCGTAGTGTTGTAAATCTCGCGAACGAGCTGGGCATGCCGGTTATTGCAGAGGGTGTAGAGAAGAAAGAAGATCTTGAGATGCTCGAACGCGTAGGATGTCAGGTTGTGCAGGGATTCTATTTCTCGAAACCATTACCTATCGCAGAGTTTGAGGCGTTTGCACGCAATTACGCTTATGGTGATATGGACAAGATTATGGAAGAAGTCAGACTAGGAGAATAAAGTGAGTGTATTTAATGTAGAACTAAAAAAGGTTGTGGACGACAGCTATGAAATCGAAATCGGATACAATCTAGGTGACAGGCTGGTAAGCGATATTGAGCATGGATTGGTTGGAAAGATTCGAAAATTCGCAGTGATTACAGATAGCAATGTCAGTGATTTGTATGCAAGACCAATCAGTGAGAAGCTGTTGCGTGCCGGCTTTGAAGTGGATATGTTTGTTTTTCTGGCAGGGGAAAAGAGCAAAACAAGAGAGACAAAGGCGCGTATCGAGGATGCAATGCTAGAAAAGGGCTACCGTAGAGACTGCTGTATCATTGCAGTCGGTGGCGGTGTCGTAACAGATTTGTCTGGTTTTGTTGCAGGTACATATGGCAGAGGTGTGCCATTTATCAATTATGCGACGACACTTCTTGCCGCAGCAGATGCTTCTGTTGGTGGAAAAACCGCAGTAGACACACCGCTTGCGACAAATCTGATTGGTATATTCAATCAGCCGAAAAAGGTATATATTGATATTGCATCATGGTCAACACTTCCAGAACGCGAGGTCCGAAGCGGCATGGCAGAGACAATCAAGCATGCGTGTCTGGCGAGTGAGGATATGTTTGAATTCTTAGAAGAAAATATGGACGATATCATGTCGTTTGTTCCTTTTGCGTGTGAATACATCGCAGAGAACAATTGTCAGATTAAGTACAATGTGGTAATGCAGGATGAGAAAGAGACAAGCGGACTGCGCGAGGTATTAAATCTCGGACATACCGTTGGGCGTGCGATTGAGACAGTAAGTGATTATCGTCTGCTTCATGGTGAGGCGGTATCGATTGGACTTGTAGCACAGGCATACCTTGCAGAGAGCCTTGGATATATGGAAACGGAGCAGGTGCAGCGTGTGATTGCATTATTGGAAAAGTGCGGACTTCCAACCACGATTCCAGAGTACATAGACCGCGAAGAATTGGTACAGAAGCTCTACACCGATAAGAAGGTGCGCTCTGGAAAGCTTCGTTTCGTACTACAAAAGGGAATTGGAAGTGTGGTAGAGTTTGCTCCGGGTGTCTATGCAAAGGCGATTGAAGAGGCGGATGCACGTACGATTATTATGAAGATGTAAATTTACACAAGGAGAAACACACAATGCAAATCTATTTTGCACCTTTAGAGGGAATTACCGGTTATGTGTTTCGTAATGCATATGCAAAGTATTATGGAGGCGTGGATAAGTATTTCACGCCTTTCATTACGCCGCATACCAAGAAATTGATGAATTCCCGTGAGAAAAGAGATATTTTACCGGAAAACAATGTTGGACTTAAGATAGTTCCTCAGGTTCTTACGAATAAGGCTGAGGAGCTTGTTGATATATGTAACCGCTTAAAAGAATATGGCTATGATGAAGTGAATCTTAATCTTGGCTGTCCATCGAAAACGGTAACAGCCAAGGGAAAAGGTTCTGGTTTTTTGGAGAAGCCACAGGTATTAGAAGAATTCTTTGACCGTTTTTTCAAGGTTTCAGATACAAAATTGTCCATCAAGACGCGAATTGGGGTGAGTGAAGTAGAAGAGGCGGAAACGTTATTCCGTATCTATGAGCGTTTTCCGTTTGAAGAAGTTATTATTCATGCTAGATTGCAGCAGGAGTTTTATCAGGGAACTCCTCACTATGACATATTTGAGGATTATTGCTCTCATAGCAAGCATTCTTTGTGCTATAACGGAGATATTCGGAGCCGTGAGGACTTAGAGACACTGAATGCGAAATGGGATAACTGTGAGAAGTTTATGCTGGGAAGAGGTCTGTTGTTCAATCCAAATGCGCTCTTGGAATATGAGACGGCGGATATGGAGAATTTAGCATATAAAGTAGAACGAATGAATCGTTTCAAAGCATTTCATGACGAATTGGTGGCAGGCTACGATGTGTATATGTGTGGCGACCGAAATGTTTTGTTTAAAATGAAAGAACTGTGGGGCTATTGGAGCGTGCAGTTTGCAGGACAGGAGAAAATCTTAAAGCAAATCAAAAAGGTCAACACTCTTGCAGAGTATCGACCTTTGGTGAATGCCATTATTCAAGCATTTATAGAATAACAATTTGACTTGTATAATCATTGGCTGGCGGTTGATGCTTTCGCACAGTCATCTCTTGATTATAAACGGAAGTGGCATAGAGGTCTTTTTCAAATAGAGAATAAGCCTCTGGTGTTAAAAGAGAAGCAGCGTCGGCTACTTTTGTAATAAGTGGTACGTGTGCTTCTTTTTTGATTGTATTAAGAATAGGTGAGGCATCCTTGCGGAAGCCAAGAACCCTTAAGTAAGGTGCATAGCCAAGTTCTTTTCCTGATATATAATCATTCTGCTTGATATTTAGCAAAATGTGTAGTAGTAAGCGACTAATTCTGGTATAGGTTAGATCTTTGGATTTTAACGTTTGACAAAAAGAATCAAAGCCAGAGTAGTTCTTAAGCTGATTCTTAATCTTATTGGAAAGCTCCTGATTACAGTCCGCGTATTCTGTATAGCCTTCTTTTTCTAGAGAAAGAAGACGATAGCCCATAATATCAGAGAAGTCTTTGCTATATATCAGAGTGTTTTCTGCAATGCGTTTTTCGAATATAGTATAAGCTTCTCTTGGCATGGCATTGCAAATGGAGGAAAATGAGCCGCTATCTTTGTCATTTAAAACAGCCTCTCGAATTGCGCTGGCAGACGGAAGCTCCGTATCAAGGTCTGTATCGTGGTAGCCGGCACCTTTTCGCTGTATCAGTGCAGGTGTGATGTCCTCTGGCAGAGCCTTGAGATATTCTATCGCAAGAATATTGTTGGGAGAGTCGAGAATGTCAGAAAGCGCATCATGGGAAATGTCTTCGATGGCAAGCGCATGCAGGGCAGCCTGCAATGCGGACTTTCGGGCAACAGGGTATGCCTTGCCGGATTTTAACTCTTCCCCCAGAGTCTTTTTATAGATTGCAGGCTCGTCCTTCAATATAGAAGAAATAGCACGTAGCGCATCCAGATTGCTGGTTTCTGCACCAAAACCGAGATGTGTTACAACGCCAGTGCTTTTTAGCAGGCTGACAGCGCCTTGCGCAAAATACTCTGCGGAGGCGGTCGCCCAGATGCATGGAAGCTCCAGAACAAGGTCTGCGCCACAGGAGAGAGCCATACGAGTGCGTGTGTACTTATCACAAAGTGCAGGAACGCCACGCTGTAGGAAATTGCCACTCATAGCGATGATTACATAGTCCGCACCGGTTTGCTTTTTTAACTCGTCAATTTGATATTTATGACCATTGTGAAATGGATTGTATTCTGCAATAATTCCTACGACCTTCATAAATCCTCCATAAAGTCTT
Organism: uncultured Lachnobacterium sp.; assembly: GCA_964408715.1. Lineage (GTDB taxonomy): Bacteria > Bacillota > Clostridia > Lachnospirales > Lachnospiraceae > Roseburia. The sequence goes on along the minus strand of CAYPAM010000009.1, from coordinate 342 downwards.
ATTGCTTCTATTGTAGCATGAATTAATGATAGGGGGAAAGAATAACTTTGTACATTTTTGAGTACCGGCAAATTTTTCCTTGTATACACGAAAAATAGGGGGTATAATTGTATTAAATTGAAGAAGTCTCGCATAAAATGTCGATGCTTCTTTCTGGCGGTAAATTATTCTAATTAAGAGGAGAAAATAACATGAACGTATTAGTAATCAACTGTGGTAGTTCATCACTTAAGTATCAGCTTATCAACTCTGAATCTGAAGCAGTGTTAGCAAAGGGTCTTTGCGAAAGAATCGATATCGATGGTGTTCTTACATATCAGAAGGCTGGTCTTGACAAAGAAG
>CAYPAM010000008.1:0-19790 GCA_964408715.1 uncultured Lachnobacterium sp. | reverse complement strand
GACGCTTTATATGCAGATATTAGTTATGAAGCAATCGCTGCAGTTTCAGAAGTAGCTACTTTCACAAAGGCAACAACACAGGGTGCTATCAATGTTATCAATGGCTTTGGCGAATATTCTGAGGATGGAAACAGTGCTTACGATATTTGTGCATTAGCAGTAGCTGATGCAAGCGTAACAGTAGGCGCTGCTGTAGAATCAGTAAATCCGGGCGGTCTTAACTGGTGGTATAGTATGGTATTACAGTACAATGCAGAAAAAGGAACCTGGGTTGTAAAAGCAGCGGATTTAGTAGCAGATGGTATATGCAGTATTGCTGATGAAAAACTTGGCGAAGGAATCATGGTTGTTGGTGTTCATGGTGGCGCAAGAGATACAGATTCAGCAGCTTTCTATAAGGGAACAGCTAAAGTAGGTCAGGAATACTACTTGGTAGGCGAAATTCCGGCAACTACACCTTCATTGGAAGGCACAAGATTAAATGGTGTATACTTTACAACAGAAAAACCTGCTGAACAGGAAGGAACAGAACCAGAAGATACAAATCAGGAAGATACAAATCAGGAAGATACAAATCAGGAAGAAACAATCAACAAAGCAGGCGATTTCAGCACAATGGGAACAACTACATTAATGATGGTATCAGTTGCATTGGTTAGTGTAGTTCTCGTACTTAAAAAACGCAATAACGTAGCGTAATTACTGAAACGTTAGGAAGGGAAAAATAATATGAAGAGAATTACAAAAATTATTCTTTCATTGATTTTAACTTTAGCAGTAGTAGCATTGCCACTGGCTGGCAATGCTGCAAGCTATAAAGCGGATGAAGCAACAACCGGAACACAGGGTGTGCTTACAGCAGCAAATTATTATGATTATAACTTCAGCCCTTATCAGGATATTATTGTATGGGCATCAGAGGATACAACAGCAACACTTCTTAGCATAACCGGTCAGCCGGAAGGAACTTTTGCTTGGTTCTACAATTTTGTATTAGAATATAATGAAGAAAACGGAACTTGGGTTGTAACAAAAGCGGATATGACAATGGCTGATGCTGCAAACCAGAGCGAGTCAGAATTATTAGGACCTAACAAGATGGTTATTATGTTCCATGATTTGGTAACTACAACTCAGCAGGAAAACTATGACTTCTTTATTAACACTGTTGAAGTAGGACAGGAATATTACCTTGGCGTTCATCCAAGCGCAATCTTTGAGGTATATGATAAGGTTGACGGTGTATTCCTCTCAACAGTACCTGTAGAAGTAGAAGAGCCTGAAACAGAATCTGAGGCAGAATCAGAAACAACATCTGAGGTTGAGTCAGAAGCTACTTCAGAAAATGAATCAGAAGCAACATCAGAAAATGAAAACAATGCGAGTGCAAATGAAGAGCAGACTCCGACTTCTCCACTTGTGATTGTAACAGTAATTGTTGTTTTAGTAGCTATAGCCGGCGTAATTATTATTTTAGTTAAGCGTAAAGGCGAAAAATAAACATAAGAGTATTGGAAATGGAAAACAATTAACATGAAGCGATTGATGAGAATAATTCTTTCGTTTATATTGATTCTGGGAATGGTAGTTACACCATTGTATGAGGCGGAAGCTTGTTATGCAACGGAGGCACAAGAAAATCCGATGCGTGCGGTGTGGCTAAGACCAAAGGAAATATCGACGGAACAGGTAGAAGCAACTGTAGAAAAACTGGCAGATGCGGGCATTAATACCATTTTCTTGGAAACTGTTTTTAATGGTTTTACTATTTTCCCGGTTGAATATGATGCAACTTATCAAAATCCGGATTATAACGGATTCGACGTGCTTCAAGCATATATTGATGCTTGCCATAGTCGGGGAATGCAGTTGCATTGCTGGGTAGAATCCTTCTTTATAGGTATGCAGAGAGTGCGTTCCGGCGGTCCTGTATATAAAGCCCATAGGGATTGGCTTTTAACAGATACTAACGGAAACGATTGGGAAGATACTATGTATGGCAAAATGTACTTCCTGAATCCTGCTAGACCGGAATGTAGAGAATGGATTGTAGGTCTGTATGAGATTCTCGTGCAGAACTATGATATTGACGGACTTCAGCTTGATTATGTGCGTTATCCACAAAAAACTGACGAAGTGGATTATGGCTTTGACGATTATACGGTAAATGCATTTATAGAAGAGAAAGGCTATGATCCGAGAGAGGTAAAACCAAATAGCTTTGAAGCGGATGTTTTTGCACAGTTCAAACGCAATCAGGTGACGGAGTTTGTTAAGGCTTGTTCTACCAGATTAAGAGCAATCAATCCGGATTTGATTCTTTCATTGTCTGTATATCCATTCTATTCAGATGGAGTAAATCTTTTTATGCAATCTGCGGAATTGTGGATGGATAAGGGATATGGCGATTTGCTTGTTCCTATGGCATATTATGAGAATCAGATAAAGGGTCTGACCAATGATTCAATAAAGATTGCCGGCGATAGTCCGAAAAACACGGTAATTGGTATTTCTACACAGAATGGATTTACTGTGGAGTCAGTGGAAAATCAGACGAAGACGGTTCTTGAATCAGGAGCGGGCGTTGCGTTCTTCGAGTATGAATCATTTTTCAGTGGAAGCTATGCGGATAGCTTAAAGAACACACTGCTTACAGATACACAGTTTAATATTGACGTAAATGTCTATAAGACTGATGTAGAAAGAGAAGAGCCGACCGGTACAGAAGATCCTTGGGATGATGCGGAAAATCCATTGTATGCTATGGATATTGGTACTACGGAAATAGTTCTTTGTATTGTACTTGCAGTTGCGGTCATTGCTATTGTTGTAGAAGCCATTATCTTACTTAACAGATCAAAAAAGAAAAAGCGTGATTCACAATAAAAGAGTATACATAAACGCATCTCGTGGAAATAGTTCCGCGGGATGCGTTTTTATTACAATTTGTTGTACAAGGTACGCTAGAGGGGGATAGAAAATATGAAAAAGATAAGGAAAATACTCCTTTCCATTATTCTGGTTTTAGCGATGCTCGTTGGTTCGCTACAGGGGAGAGGCTTGGTATGGGCTGATGCTGAAACCAATCCAATGCGTGCGTTATGGCTCAGACCAAAGGAAACATCAAAGGCACAGGTAGAGACTGCAGTTCAAAAAATTGCGGATGCAGGTATCAATACCATTTTCCTGGAAACGGTCTTTAATGGGTATACGATTTTCCCGGTGACCTATGATGCAACTTATCAGAATCCTGATTATAAAGGGTTTGATGTGCTGCAGGCTTATATTGATGCCTGCCATGCAAGAGGAATGCAGTTACATTGCTGGGTAGAGTCTTTTTTTATCGGAATGGAATGGGAGGATGCAGGCGGTCCTGTGTATAAGGCGCATAAAGATTGGCTGTTAACGGACAAAGAAGGTAATAACTGGGAAGATACCATATATGGCAAGATGTACTTTTTAAACCCTGCCAGACCGGAATGTCGAGATTGGATAGTGAATTTATATGCAATTTTGGTTGAAAAATATGATATTGACGGAATTCAGTTAGACTATGTTCGCTATCCGGAAAAAACCGCAAGCAAGGATTACGGATTTGATGAATATACCATCAATGCGTTTATAGAAGAACGCGGCTTTGACCCAACGGATGCGAAAGAAGGAAGCTATGAGGCGGCATCCTTTGTCAATTTTAAACAACAGCAGGTAACTGCATTTGTGAAGGCTTGCTCCGATAAACTAAGAGCGATTAAGCCGGAACTGATTATTTCTTTGTCTGTGTATCCGTTTTTTGAGCAGGGCAAAACAAACTTTATGCAGTCCGCTGAACTTTGGATGGATAAGGGATATGGGGATTTGGTTGTGCCTATGGCGTATTATGAAAATCAGGTGGAGAAACTGACTCAGGATGCGATTGCAGTAGCCGGCGGAAGGGTGAAAAACACCGTAATCGGTCTTTCTGCTCAAAGCGGTTTTACAGTAGATTCCTTAGCAAAACAGACGAGTATCGTTCTTGAAAAAGGAACCGGAGTGGCTTTTTTTGAGTATGAAAGCTTCTTTCAGGGCGGTTATGCGGACAAGTTAAAGAGTAGTGTTTTGCAGGATACACAGTTTGATGTTGATTCTAAGGACTATGCTACAGATGTGGATGGGGATGCGGCAAATGTGCCAAAGGGATATCTAACCCGAGCTAATAGTTATGACTATGATATGGGGTACACAAAGGATATTTGTGTGTTTGCATCACAAAGTTCTTCTGATACGATTCTTACCATAACAGGTCAGAATGAAGATACCTTTGCGTGGTGGTATAATTTTGTGCTGGAGTACAATGCAACAAGAGGAACTTGGATTGTGACGAAAGCGGATAGGCAAATCAATAATCATAACGAAAATCAAACAGAGCCTTTGGGTGAAAACAAGATTGTTATTATGTTTCACGAGGAAGTAACAACGACACAGCAGGAAAGCTTTGACTTTTTTTTAAAAACGGTCCAAGTGGGACAAGAGTATTGGTTAGTCGGAGATATCAATGAGATCGTTTCCAGTTCGGGTAAGCTGGATGGTATATACCTTACAACGACGAATCCGGATGCAGAGCCAACGCCGACACCGACACCAACCCCGGATTCAACACAAGGCCCGGATTCAACACAAGGCCCGGAAGCGACACCGGATCCGGCGCCGAGCACGGAGGCGACGCCAAGCCCGGATGTGACACCGAACACGGAAACGACACCAAATCCAACACCGGATTCAACTCAGGACTCAGAACCAACATCAGAACCGACACCTGATTTGGCGCCGGACGGGGGAAGGTCTACAGAATCAGAGTCTACGTCGATGCCGGACACAACGGAAGATGTGACAGAGGGAAACGGAGCAATGGAGAGACCATCAGAGGATGGAGAGGATTCTGCGACGGAGCTCGATAAGGGGAATACACAAACTCCAATCTATGTTGTGCTTGGTATTGTAGCTGTGGCACTTGTCACAGGGGGCATCCTCTTAGCTTATTTTTACCACAAGAAAAAACAAACACAATAAACGTGATATGTGCATGCATCTCGAGAGAATTTTCTTCTCTCGAGGTGCATTTTTGCGTCATAGGAAATTCCTATGACGTAAAAAACGCTCCGCTAAGGATGCGCACCTTGCGGAGAGGAATTTAATTGCTTCGCAATACCGCTCGGGCGCGGAGAATCTCGTATGCGAGATTCTTTGTCCTAATCATGAAAGTAGAAACGGAAGCGAGCGGATTTGTTGAAAATAAGCGACAAAAGAACGCTGTTTTCTTGAAAGATTTTTGTTTAATATGTATAATATTTACAAGGATTCTAAAGTGAAATATCCAGGGGGATGAATTGTATGTTTAGAAGAGAAAATGAAGAGATTATTAAGCAGATTCAAGGAGGATTAATCGTATCCTGTCAGGCGCTGGAAAACGAGCCACTTCATAGCTCCTATATCATGGGAAGAGTCGCATATGCAGCAATGGAAGGCGGAGCGAAAGGTATTCGCGCCAACAGTGTAGAGGACATTGTTGAAATCAAAAAGACAGTAGACCTTCCTGTAATTGGTATCATCAAACAGGTTTACGAGGACTGTGAAGTATATATTACACCAACGATGAAGGAAGTGGATGCGCTGGTGGCTTGCGGAACGGATATCATTGCGATAGATGCAACCTCTTGCAGCCGTCCTCTTGGAGAAAGCTTAGACAAGTTTTTTTCCAAGGTGCGGGTAAAATATCCGGAGCAGTTATTTATGGCGGATTGTTCCTGCGTAGAAGAGGGGCTTCATGCGGCAGAGATAGGGTTCGATTTTATTGGGACAACGATGAGTGGATATACTCCGCATACCAAGGGTGCGAAGCTTCCTAATTTTGAGATGATGAAGACCTTGGTTGAAAAGTCCGGGAAACCGGTAATTGCAGAAGGCGGCATTTGGGTTGGCGAGGAATTGGCAGAAGCCATGGCAACCGGTGTGCATGCGGCAGTAGTCGGAACAGCGATTACCCGTCCGAGAGATATAACAAGAAGATTTATTCAGAAAATGGAACTGGCAAAGACGAACTTGGGCTTTAAGAACAGCGGAAAATATGCCGGAGATAATGATGGTCCTGCATATGTAGTATATTCAAAGATTGGTTATAACAAGGCTAGTTATGAATTCTATATGAGTCAGGCAAAAATCAATATGAGACGCAGCAGTGACCAAAAATGGACAAACAGTTATATTTTCCTCGGCGTAGATGTGTATGACGAGAAGGGAGAGTTTTTAAACTGTATCGATGCCGGCTTTTGTTATGCAGGCGGTTCTAAGGACTGGCATTTGTTCTATAACTTATTGCATACCAGCGAAAGCGATGAGTTTTCATGGTACGAATCATCCATCAGTTTGAATCCGGAACATGATTACAAACTGGAGTTGGATTGCACACAAAAAGGCGGATATGCAACTTTGCGTATTTACGATATGAATGAGAATCATAAGCTGGCAGACAGTGCGGAATTTGAAGTCCTCTATGCGAAAGCAGATGGTAGCAACCTAAGTCTGTATCAGGATTATGCGATTGATTTTCCAGAGGATATCAAGAGAGATCGTACAGGAGAAAATTATTCAGAGGATTGGGAAGAGGTAGTGCTTTACAATACCAACGAGGGCATTTTCTTAAATAATATTATTATTAAAAATGCAACGTTATATTCGACAGAAGGAGTCTGCGAATGGAACGCTGCAAGAACGAACGACAGCTTCATGTGGCCAAGCGTGGAACACAAGAAAATTGATTATCCATGTACGAGAATTGTGAAGCAAGACAAATATTCAGCGCTTACGCTGGACTTGGATATGAACCGTCATTAAGAAAGGAATGAATCGCATGCAAAAAAGTTGTATCAAAAAAAGAATACATAAATCTGTGCGCAGATGGATTGCGGTTTCTATGGCTGCGATGAGCGTTTTGACTTCCGGTATTTTTCAGGTTCAGGAATATCAGGCTCAAACGGATTATAGTCTGGAGGACTATGAGGAGCAACAGGATAATTACAGCAAAGCGGGCGGCTATAGAGAATACATTCAGAATGTACCAACTACAAGACCGACAGACAAGTACATTATTGAGGCGGCAGATTATGTAAGAACAGAGGGCATGGAAGTCGACCTGTATGAGGATTACGAAGGCAGGCATGGAACCTCGGTATACACCGGAAAAGAAGGTCTTATTGAATATGAGGTGGAGATTGAGACTGCAGGTTTATATGAAATCGCTGTAGAGTATTTCCCGGTTGAAGGAAATCGTTCTTCTATTCAAAGAAGTATTTTCATTGACGGTGAGTTGCCATATTCCGAATTAAACAACGTTGAATTCTCAAGAATTTGGAGTAACAGCAGCGAAGAATGGAAAACAGATAATCAGGGAAATGATTTAAAGCCTGATCAGGTGGAGAATCCGGAATGGGTTACTGCTTATGTGAAAGAATCAGAAGGTTATGTATCAGGCAATCTGTCTGTTTATTTTGAGAAGGGCACACACACTATTACAATTATGTCTCTCAGAGAGCCAATGGTACTTGGCTCAATTACATTAGGAAATAGCGAAGAAGTTTTATCCTATGCAGACATGAAGGCAGAGTGGGACAGCCAGGGAATTACAGATAGCTCAGGACAGATGGAAGTGATTGAGGCAGAGCATGCTACAAAGAAATCCTCTCAGATGTTATATCCGGTTCAGGACCAGTCAACACCGGCAGTAACACCATATAGTGCAAAGGCGTTGTTAAACAACACCATTGGTGGTGTCAACTGGAATGGTGTAGGTGATTGGATTGAATGGGAAGTAGAGGTGAAGGAAAGCGGTTACTACAATATCTCAATGTATACGAAGCAGAACTTCGTACAGGGCATTCCTGTTTATCGCAAAATTACCATTGACGGAGAAGTGCCATTCGAAGAATTGGAAGGCTACCAGTTCAATTATGATGGTGACTGGAGATTGGATACATTGTCCGATGAGTCCGGCAATGCATTTTGCATCTATCTGGAAGAAGGTAAACACACCATCCGAATGGAAGTTGTGATGGATGATTTTTCAGAGATTATTGACAGAGTAAATGATGTACTGCAGGAGCTTAACTCGGTATACCGCAAGATTATACGTATTACCGGTGTGGCACCGGATACCTATCGTGATTACCAGTTGGCTGAGACATTGCCTGAGCTGGAAGGCGAGGTTATTGCAATGAGAGACGAACTGACTGCGATTGTAGCTGATATGAAGAGTATGGCAGGAGTCAGTGGTGACAGCGAGAGAATTCTGGTTACTATGAGAGACCAGTTAGACGAACTATCCAAGAATGTAGAAAAGTTCTCTAAAGTATTAGATACCTACAAGACCAATGTGAGTGCAATTGGTGTTTGGATTGGAGATGCAACGTCACAGCCATTGCAGATGGACCGTATCTTTGTTTACTCTCCGGATCAGGAAGTTCCGAAAATAAATGATGGGTTCTTTGCGAAGCTAGTTCATGAAATCAAGAAGTTATACTATTCGTTCATCATTGACTACAATGTAATTGGTAATATCGCAGATGATGACGAAATGAAAACCATAACCGTATGGATTGGCAGCGGTAGAGACCAGGCGAACATTTTGAAGTCCTTGGCGGATGAAAGATTTACCTATGAAACAGGAATCAGCGTTAACGTAATGTTAGTTGATATGGGAACCCTTTTACAGGCTACCTTAGCAGGAAAAGGTCCGGATGTGGCAATCGGTGTTGGCGGCGATATACCAATGAACTTTGGTTTGCGTAATGCGGCAGTGGACTTATCGCAGTTTGAAGATTTGGAAGACATTAAGGGTGACTTTATCGAGAGTGCTTGGGTTCCGTATGAATACGGAGATGCCGTATATGGTATACCGGAGACCTTGTCATATCCAATGATGTTCTATCGAAAGGACATTCTTGATGAATTGGGTATTGAACCACCGAAAACTTGGGATGAGGTAAAAGTTGCGTTATCCGTACTGAGTAATAATCAGATGGATTTGGGTATGTTGCCGACAGAAGTTACCTTTGCTTCTATGTTATACCAAAATGGTGGAACATATTACAAGGAAGATGGTATGGCATCCGACTTGGATTCTGAAATCGGTATCAATACATTTAAACAATATACAGAGTTCTATACACGATACAGCTTGGATCGCGCGACTAGTGTTACTAACCGTTTCCGTACCGGTGAGGCACCGATTATTATTGCGGACTACACAACCTACAATGAACTTGTAGCATCTGCTCCGGATATTAAAGGTTTATGGGGATTCACTACGATTCCCGGCACTTTGCAGGAAGATGGTTCCATCGACTGTACTGCAGCAGCAGGTGGTTGCGCAACCATTATGATGGAGGCTTGTGAAGACAAGGCATCCGCATGGGAATTCATGAAGTGGTGGGCAAGCGCAGAAATACAGACAGCTTACGGATTGGAATTGGAAGGAATCATGGGTTCAGCAGCAAGATACCCTACCGCAAATCTAAAGGCATTTGAATCTCTTCCATGGTCTGTTGCAGAATACAATGCATTAAAGGAACAGATGGAACAGTTAGAGGGAATTCCACAGGTTCCGGGCGGATACTATACATGGAGAAATGTAAACAACGCATTTTATACAACGGTAGTATCAAAAACGATGCAGCCGAGAGAGGCATTGACAGAATTTGTTCGTTATATTAATGAAGAAATTAATTATAAGCGAAAAGAATTCGGTATGCCATTGTACGGGGAATAAGGAGGCGTCATGAAGGATAAAGTCCTTAAAAAGAAGAAGGAAAGAGTACCTTTACTACAAATATTAAAACGAAATAAAGTGGGTTATCTGATGATGGCACCTTTCTTTGTGCTGTTTTTCTTATTTACAGTGTTACCGGTAATCTCATCCATTGGATTAAGCTTTACATCATTTAACATGTTGGAAACGCCAAAGTTCATTGGCTGGGACAATTACTTGAAGTTATTTTTAGATGATAATATATTTATGATTGCGTTGAAAAACACATTGATTTTTGCAGTAATCACCGGACCGATCAGCTATATGATGTGTCTGTTCTTTGCTTGGATTATCAATGAGTTTAGCGGCAAGGTAAGAGCATTTTTAACACTTATCTTTTACGCACCTTCCATTTGCGGTAACGCATTTATGGTATGGTCATTGATTATTTCAGGTGACCGGTATGGTTATTTAAACGGTCTTCTGTTGAAGCTTGGATTGATTAATTCGCCAATTCAGTGGATGGCAACAGAGGAATATGTTCTTCCGATACTGATTGTTGTACAGCTATGGTTAAGTCTCGGAACCAGTTTCCTTACATTTATCGCAGGTTTGCAGACCATCGACAAGACCATGTACGAAGCAGCAGCAATTGACGGAATTAAGAATCGTTGGCAGGAGCTTTGGTATGTTACCCTTCCTGCTATGAAACCACAGTTGATGTTTGGAGCGGTAATGCAGATTACGCAATCGTTTGCAGTGGCAGATATTTCTATTCAGCTAGCAGGTAATCCTAGTGTAAACTATGCGGGTACAACGATTGTAACGCACCTTATGGACTACGGTTCAGGAATTCGTTACGATATGGGTTATGCCTCTGCAATTGCAACCATCCTATTCTTACTTATGATTGGTTCAAATAAGTTGGTTCAGAAAGTATTAAGAAGGGTGGGCGAATAATATGAAAACGAAAAACAAAGAAAGACGTTTTTTCAAACGTCGAAAAAATCATAAATTAAATCGTTCACGAGCAGGAAATGCCCTGATGTTTGCAATTATGATTATCTGTGGTATTTTCATGGCGGTTCCGCTGATAATGATTTTGAATAATGCATTCAAGCCATTTGATGAATTGTTCCAGTATCCGCCAAAATTGTTTGTACAGAATCCAACCTTGAAAAACTTCAAGGATTTGATGGTTCTGATGAACAATTCCTGGGTTCCGTTTAGCCGTTATTTGTTAAACACACTGATAATTGCAGGCGGCGGTACAATCGGACATATTATCATTGCTTCCATGGCAGCATATCCATTGGCAAAACTTAAGCTTCCAGGATCGAAAGTATTGTTCAATATTGTTGTGCTTGCACTTATGTTTAACGGTACAGTTACAAGCATTCCAAACTACATGATTGTTTCGGGATTAGGCTTAAACGATAATTATTTGGCAGTCATCCTGCCTGCGTGTGCTTCCAGCTTGGGTCTGTACCTGATGAAACAGTTTATGGAACAGATTCCGGATTCGTTGCTGGAATCTGCGCGACTGGATGGTGCAGGGGAGCTTAGAATTTTCTTTACCATTGTTATGCCAAACGTAAAACCGGCATGGGTTACACTGGCAATTTTCCAGTTCCAGGCAATGTGGGCAAATACCGGCTCAGGATTTTTACGCAGTGAGGAATTGAAACCGTTGCAGTATGCGTTATATCAGGTTTCTTCCGGTGGCGTTGCGCGTCAGGGCGCAGCAGCGGTAGTACAGTTAATTATCGCTTTGATTCCAATCACCTTCTTCCTGATTTGTCAGAATCAGGTTATTGAAACAATGACAACATCAGGTATGAAAGAGTAAGGGGAGGATTGTATGAAACGTATCATTAGTATCATGGTTGTGGCTGTATTGCTTATTTTGGAACCGATAACGGCCAGTGCACAGGCACTTCCGTACGATACATATAATTACGATTATCAGAAAAATGTAGTGCCTACACCGGCTGCATATATTCCGGGTGAGGTTATATACAGTTCCGAATTAGAGTGCGGTAAATTTTCCTCTCCTAAGGATATGTTTATAGCCAAGGATGGGACAATCTATGTGGCAGATACAGGAAACAATCGAATTGTTGTTTTGAATTCTGATATGTCATTAAATCAAGTAGTGGATTCTTTTGATAACAAGGGGACCGAAGACGGCTTTAAAGGTCCGAATGGTTTGTATTGTTCTCCGGAAGGCGATTTGTATATTGCAGATACCGATAATAAACGTGTGGTAATTCTGGATGCGGAAGGAAAGCTTTTAGACATTATTCAAGATCCAAAGTCAGAGGTTCTTGGTGAAAATTTTGATTTTGCACCGCTTAAGGTATCCGTAGACTATGCGGGAAGAGTGTATGTCGTTGCCAAGAATATCTATCAGGGTATTATGGCTTTTGACCAGCAGCATCAGTTTATGGGATATTTCGGTACGATTAATGTAAAGATTACTTTTGTAGAGAGATTCTGGAGACTTTTTTCTACTCCGGAACAAATAAAAAGACAGAAGCAATTTATTCCGACAGAGTTTACCAATATTGATATCGATGATGAAGGCTTTGTATTTGCAACGAATCTGGACTCATCCGGCGGACAGGCGGTCCGTATGTTAAATCCTAAGGGAATCGATGTTATTTCACAGAATAACAACGGTAAACACAGTTTATCGGGAGATGCAGACTTTAGTTCCGAAAGTGGCAGCTATCAGGGGGCATCTGAGATTATTGATGTGAAGGTGAGAGAGAACGGAATATTTTCTCTGCTGGACCGCAAGAGGGGACGTATTTTTACCTATGATAATGAAGGAAACATCCTCTATATCTTTGGAGGAATGGGAACTCAGGAGGGTACCTTCAAAATACCGGTAGCTTTGGAAGCCTACGGAGATAATATATATGTGCTGGATTCCGATACCTGTACGATTAGTATATTTGTACCAACCGAGTATGGCAGTGCTATTAACGAAGCAGTTGGACTTAGATACCAGGGGGATGAAGCCAAAGCAGTTGATATCTGGGAAAGAGTGTTGGAAATGGATTCCAACAACGAAATGGCTTATAGCGGTATAGGTAAAGCGTATTTATCTGCCGGCGACAATGAGCAAGCAATGTACTATTTAAAGATGGGTGTAAACCAGTCGTTTTATTCCATTGCTTTCAAGCGTTATCGTAATGAGCTGCTTAGAGAAAACTTAGGCTGGATTCTAACCGCGGGATTAATCATTGTTTTTGCCGGAGTCGGAGTCAGCAAAGCGATAAAAGCAAGGATGAGGAGAAAACTATCATGATGAAAGAAAAAGTAAATCATTTGTTTTATACAATGGCTCATCCGCTGGATGGTTATTATGAGATTAGACATCGCGATAAGGGAAGTGTCCTTTTGGCATTGGGGATTTTATTATTAGCCGGCATTGCGTTTTGTATAGACAAAAGATATGCAAGTTTTACAGTAAATGTAACCGATGTAAGAAACGTAAAAAGCTTGCTTTATATTGGGTCGATGATTTTGTTGTTTTTCCTGTTTTGTATAGGAAACTGGGCAGTAACATGTCTTACAAATGGCGAAGGACGCATGAAGGATATTATAATTGCAACCGGATACGGATTATTTCCGATTCCGTTGCTCTTTATTCCGGGAACCATAATTTCCCACTTCTTGGCGGGAGATGAAAAGGTTTTCTATAGTCTTTTCATCAATCTTGCAATTATCTGGGCAGCAATTATGATAATTTGCGGAAACATGACGATACACAATTACACAGTGACGCAAGAAATCATAACTTTAGTGTTGACAGTTGTTGCAATGATTATTATGTTGTTTATCATGCTTCTGTTTTATTCAATTTTTGGACAAATTGCGGAATTTGTTAAGAGTCTTTATACCGAAATTATTTACCGATTATAAATGACTGATTGAATGGAATGGAGAATGAAAATGAAAAAGAATAGAAAAGCAAAAATTATTATCATTCTTGTGGTGATTCTTTTGGTTGCGCTCGGTATCTATGCATTTCCTAGAATCAAAAAGGTGCTCATAGAGAATGACTACAAGGCATATTTAAATGAAGAACAAAAGAAGGAAACTACAGAATTCAAACCGTTAACGGATAGTGATGCCGTAGTTTCAGGTATGGTATTAGCAGCGGAAAATGATAATTTTAAGTTGTATACCAACCAGGTAACTACAGAGATTGCACTGTATGACAAGCGCAGTAAGGCAGTGTACTATTCCAATCCTTTGGATAGAAGTTCTGCTGTGGGTCAGGAGCTGAATGCCCAGTTTACAATTACCTACTATGACAGTGACAGAAAGAGTGCAACTATGGACAACTATACGATGTCCACTGCATTGGAACAGTTTGAAATAGCGGGCATTGAAAATGGTATTCGATATACCTACACACTTGGAGATTTAGAGGCGGAGAACGGAATCGTGCCGCTTGTAATCACAAAAGAACGTCTGGAATCCTTCTTGGAAAATGTCAGTGAAAGCGATGCAAAATTTATCCGCAAAAAGTACAAAGAGTCGGAGACTTATGCAGACAGCTACGAACTTTTAGAGGCATCTCTTACGGTTATTAATATCAAAAAGATGACAAGAGTATTGGAAGAAGCCGGATATAATCAGGAAGAATATGAGAGGGATATGGCGGAAATCGACGTTGATGAATCAATCAGCTTCACCATTCCGTTGGATTACCAGTTAACCGAAGACGGATTAACCGTATCCATTGCTACTTCAGAGATTAAGGAAACCGGAGGGGCAAAATTATATTGTATTTCACTGCTTAAGCATTTCGGGGCAGCAAGCCTTGAGGATGAGGGCTACATATTTGTGCCAAATGGTTCCGGCTCCCTGATTTATTACAATAACGGAAAAGAAAATCATGGATATACACAGTATGTATACGGAACCGACCCTACAGTAGCAGGATATACCGTAGTTGAAAATACGACGGTAGCAAGAATGCCTGTTTACGGAATGAAGTACGATACACATGCGTTATTTGCCATTATTGAAAAAGGTGATGCTCTGGCAAGAATTGATGCATTTACATCCGGTGCAACAACCAACTATAACAATGCATATGTAACCTTCTACGTAAGAGGTTATGAATTATTAAGTATGTTTGGAACCACAGGTTCTCAGGCAGACTTACCATTAGTAGAAAATGATATTTACCAAGCAGAGTTGCAGGTTCGCTACGTTCCTTTGAACGAAGATGATGCAGATTATTCTGGAATGGCAAATTATTATAGAGAATATCTGATTGCCAAAGGTGTGCTGGGCGAGAATCTTCAAAACGAACAGTTGCCATTCTTCCTGGACATTTTAGGCGGTGTAAATGTTCCTAAAAATGTACTTGGTGTGACAGTGGAAGATGTGGTTGCAATGACAACCTATGAAGAGGCTTCTGCAATTGTCGAACAGTTAAATAACCTTGGCGTCGGTAATATCAAAATGAATTATCTTGGATGGTTCAATGGTGGTTACTATCATGATGTGCCTGAAAAGATTAAAGCGCTTTCAGAATTGGGTTCTAAGAAAGAGTTTGAAGCATTGGCAGAGCAGTTAGAAGCAGATGGCGGCGCTCTTTATGGAAATGTAGCATTTAATGAGGTGTGCTATACCAGTGATGATTATATATTAAGTCAGGAAGCCGCAAAGTATTACAACGGTAAACTTGTGCTTCTGGGAGAGGTAAATCCTAATACATTAAAGAAGAGTACCAATGCGCAGTATAAGGAAACGATGTATACGATATTATCGGCAAGATACTTAAATTACTATGCAGAACGCTTTGCAGAAGAGTTTAAGGACTATAACGTGTCAGGTGTGGCTCTTAGGGATTTGGGAAGCGTGCTTTCCGCAGATAAGAATCGTGTAAATCTAATACATCGTCAGGATGCATTACAGCTTACGTTGGCTGCATTTGAGACCCTTAACGAAGACAACGAGCTTTTGGTACAGGGCGGAAACGCATATAGCTTCGGATACACCACAGAAATTGTAGACGCTCCGATTACAGGAAGCAAATTTATGTTAGTGGATGAGATTGTTCCATTTTATGGAATGGTAATTCACGGATACATTAACTATGCAGGCGATGAGCTGAATCTTATACAGAGCACAGACCGTACAGAATTGTTGCTGGATGTAATTGAAAACGGCGCATGCTTACGCTACGTTTTGTCTCATGAGAAATCGGACAGCCTGAAATATTCCGGGCTTAGTAGTATGTATTCCGTACAGTATGACTTGTACGTGGAAGAAATTGAAGCCTTTTATAAAGAATTAAGTAATGCCCTGCAGGACGTGATGAATGTTCCGATTGTAGAACATGAAATCCTTGAACAGGATGTGCGCAAAGTAACCTACGAGAACGGTGTAGTCATCTATATCAATCGTGGTTCTGAGGATGTTTCTGTAGATGGTATTTTGGTACCGGCTAATTGGTACGCAAAGGAAGCGGGGGTGTAATATGAAATCAAAAAAGAAAATGACCCTGTCCCGGAAGAGATCCATTGTCGGTCTGCTTTTTATCTCGCCGTGGTTGCTAGGATTCCTCACCTATTATGCGAATGGTTTGTTTGATACTGTAGTTATGGCATTTAGTGATGTACAGAAAAACGAAGCCGGCGGATTTACAAGTGTCTTTAATGGAATTGAAAATTTTAAGTATGCATTTTTAGAAGATCCGGAGTTTAACCAGATTTTGGCGAACTCTGTGATTGATATACTGATTGATGTTCCGCTGATTATTTTCTTCTCCTTGTTCCTTGCTATTATTTTGAATGGTAACTTCAGGGGAAGAACGGTATTCCGTGCAATTCTGTTCCTTCCGGTTATTATGGGTGCCGGAGTTATCGTAGATGCCATTGATGCTGCACAGGCAGTTGTTTCAGGTGGTCTTGATGCGGTATCCGGTAGCATGACAGTGACACAGGATACAGGCATGGCCCAAATCTTAGGGGCATTCGTAGAATTTGGTGTGCCGGAGAAATTAATTACCTACCTCTCGCAAGCAGTAGAACGTATCTTTACGGTTGTACGTGCGTCCGGGGTGCAGACCATTATCTTTATCGCAGCGCTTCAGTCTATTAGCAGTTCTCTTTATGAGGTTGCTAAGATTGAAGGTGCAACAGCTTATGAAACCTTCTGGAAGGTAACCATGCCAATGGTTTCTCCTATGATTTTGACGAATGTGGTTTATACCATTGTATATTCCTTCACCAACAGTGAGATTATTGAGAAAGCAGAAGATATGGCATTTGTTTCCTTCAACTATGGTGTAAGCTCTGCAATGAGTTTAATCAGTACGGTTGTGGTATGTGGACTTCTTCTTATTATCGGTCTGCTGATTTCAAGGAAAGTATTTTACTATAATTAAAGGAGGAAAGGAGACGCTATGAAAAAGACACAGAGTTCATGTCGTAAACCGATATGGCATTTGGATGAAAATACCAAGTTTAGAATGCGTGTGCAAACGACAAAGTGGACAGGCAAAGCAGTAAGAGTGTTTCGATATGCAGTGTTAATCGCTATTTCGTACATTATTTTAAGTCCTATGATTTCTATTTTGTCCAAATCCTTCTTTAATGATGCGGATGTATATAATTCTATGGTATATCTGATTCCTGCAGAGCCAACGTTGCGAAATTATATTTTGGCAATGCTTCGAATGGATTATTGGCCGACTCTTATAAGGACCATGCTATACGTTGGAACACTGACCTTGGTTCAGTTGTTTATTTGCTCTCTGGTCGGATATGGATTTGCCAGATTCGACTTTCCATTTAAGAAGCTGTTGTTTGGATGTGTAATTTTAACTATTGTTATACCATCCTATACAATCATGCTTCCGTTGTATATGCACTTTAGAGAGTTTGACCCATTACACCTGCTTAGCTTGATAGGAGTCGGAGCGCAAAACTTGCTGACAACGGCAAAGCCTGTTTATCTTATGACATTTTTGGGGTGTGGTTTGAATGCGGGATTGTTTATTTATATCTTTGTACAGTTCTTTAGGGGAATTCCGAAGGAATTGGAGGAGGCAGCAGTTGTAGACGGTGCAGGATTTATCCGTACCTTCTTTCAGATTATGCTTCCAAGTGCAACGCCAGCCATTGTTACCGTAGCAGTATTCTCTATGGTATGGCAGTATAACGATTCCTTCTATGCCAATTTGTTTGGTGTAAACTCAGATTATCAATTGGGTGTAAAGCTGTCTACACTAGCCGGAACACTGGATAGTTTGGACAAAATTGTAAACCCGGAATTTCAGGAGTTGTATTTGAACGCCGGCGTTGTTATGATGGTAATACCAATATTAATTATTTATATTATCCTTCAGAAGAGCTTTATCGAGGGAGTAGAACGAAGCGGTATTGTCGGTTAGAATAAGAATATGAAAACTATTGGTTGAGAAACATGAGAATGTTTTTACAATAGAATTTTAAATTTATATTTGGGAGGAATGAAATAATGAGTAAAAAATTAAAAAAATTGATAGCGTTATTGTTATCAGCTATGATGCTGTTATCTTTGACCGCTTGTGGCCAAGGTGGAGAACAGCAGGCTAGTGAATCCGAATCATCAGAGAAGGATAGTGAATTAACTGCAATCGAAAAGCTTGATGCATACTTTGCTGATTATGAGGCATTTGATATGGGCGGAAGAACTATCAAAATTGCAGTATTCTATGATATGTACTACGACAGCTTCGACTCAAAGCCGGAAGATAACCCTGGCATTGAGGATCTGGAACGTGGTCAGCTTATGCTCGATAATGTCAAACGTATTGAAAAAAAATACAATTGTAAGATTGAATATGTAAATCCTGGTAGTGAATCATTAAAATCAAGCTTGAACACATCTGTATTAAACGGAACTCCGGACTATGATGTATATTTAACTCAGATGGAGTTTGCACTTCCATTGGCTGTGCATGGATATTTCACAGATTTATCTACGTTCACAGCGGATTATTTAGACCTTAATAATGATCAGAATATCTTAAAAGCATTTGATGTTGCAGGGACAAACTGTTTCTTCTCAAAGAGTGGTTTGAATGTAACAACAACCTACTTAGCATACAATGCAGAGATGATTCGAGAAGCAGGATTAACAGATCCGAATGAATTATATGAAAACGGCGAATGGACTTGGGAAAAATTCGCAGAATATTGTACAAAATTAACCAAGGATACGGATAACAACGGACAGACGGATATCTATGGTTATGGCGGAGATTTAACTTGGACAATTCAGGAATTCCTCGCTTCTAATAATGCAATTCTGGTAAATGATGACGGAACAGAAGGCTTAACAGATCCAAAGGTATTAGAGACCTTCAAATACTTAGGGGAATTATACAGCGAAAAGAAGGTTGCAAGACCAACTGTAGACGACTGGTATGAAGGTGTAGCAGGCTGGATGAATAAGCAAAGCGTTTTTGGCGCAACAAAGCTGTGGGTTCTTCAGACAAATAAAATTAATTTTGAATACCGCATCGTTCCATTCCCACAGGGACCAAGCGGAATAGGTGAGTCTGCCGGACAGGGCTTCGGAGATTACTTCGTAATTCCTAGAGGTGTTGAGGAACCGGAAAAGGTTTACCAGATATTAGAAGAATTCTTCGGATGGTATGGTGATGACCTTGATTATCGTGATGAAGATATGCTTTCATTGGTAGAAGGCTGTTTTGTAGAGGAAGCTGACGTAGAAACCGCGATTGAAATGGGTGACTGGGGCAACGGAGATATTTGGACAATCGTAGACACAGACCTCCTCATTAATAGTATTTACGGTGGTGTTATCGGTGGCACATCTACACCGGCAGAAGCAGTAGAATCTGTAAAACAGTTATTCCAGGATGAGATTAACGAAATCTTAAATCCTTAATTACTGCATAATCTCTGGGGCAGACTTTGCAGTCTGCCCCTTATTTAATAAGCAAATATTTATATTGGAGAAAACTATGAAT
>CAYPAM010000007.1:0-20793 GCA_964408715.1 uncultured Lachnobacterium sp. | reverse complement strand
GTATTTATTCTCGCGATACTTATGGTTGCAAAGGGCAACGGAGGCTTATAACAGGGGAGAAATCCCAAAAGCTATGATACCAATTCATAAAAACTACGAAAATCCGTATGATTAGGCACATTTCCGGAAAATATATCTATATAAGGCTACATATATGCGGCCGGGAAAAGGAGATAGTGCATGACACAGACGCAGATTAAAAAGATAGTAGGCAGAGAAATCCTAGATTCCAGAGGAAATCCGACGGTAGAAGCAGAGGTGACGCTGGCAGACGGCACCGTAGGAAGAGGCGCAGCGCCAAGTGGCGCGTCCACTGGTGAGTTCGAAGCTTTGGAGCTAAGAGATGGTGAAAAGACAAGATATCAGGGAAAAGGAGTACGCACTGCGGTGACGCATGTGAACACAATTCTTGCTAACGCGGTGATAGGCCTAGATGCGACAGATCTGTATGCAGTGGACCATGCGATGATATATGCCGATGGTACGCAGGATAAATCAAAGCTGGGAGCAAATGCGATTCTTGCAGTATCCATTGCCACGGCAAGGGCAGCGGCAGCTTCCCTCGGTATTCCATTATACCGCTTCCTTGGTGGGGTTGCAGGCAATCAGCTTCCGGTACCGATGATGAATATCCTAAATGGA
The DNA here is from genome assembly GCA_964408715.1 of uncultured Lachnobacterium sp. Taxonomy (GTDB): domain Bacteria; phylum Bacillota; class Clostridia; order Lachnospirales; family Lachnospiraceae; genus Roseburia. The sequence continues at coordinate 20,151 of CAYPAM010000007.1, read as the reverse complement.
GGTGCACATGCTTCCAATAATATCGATATTCAGGAATTTATGATTATGCCGATAGGTGCGCCGAGCTTTAAGGAGGGATTGCGCTGGAGTACGGAGGTGTTCCATACGCTGGCAAAGCTTCTAAAGGAAAAGGGATATTCCACCGCAGTCGGGGATGAAGGAGGCTTCGCACCAAATCTGGAAGACGAAGAAGTAGCCATTCAGACGATTCTTGAGGCAATCAAGCAGGCTGGATATGAACCGGGAACCGAGTTTGTACTGGCGATTGACGCGGCAAGCAGCGAGTGGAAGGGTGCTTCGCAAGGAGAATACGTCCAGCCGAAGTCTGGAAAGCATTTCTCTACCAACAGCTTAATCGAATACTGGAGCGGGCTTGTGGAGAAGTATCCTATTTATTCAATTGAGGATGCGCTGGATGAAGAAGACTGGGAGGGATGGAAGAAACTGACCCATGCAATCGGCGATAAGGTGCAGCTGGTAGGCGACGACCTGTTTGTTACGAATACCAAGCGACTGGAAAAAGGCATAAAGAAAGGCTGCGGTAACAGCATTTTGATTAAGCTAAACCAGATTGGAACAGTATCGGAAACATTAGAAGCAATTAAGATGGCGCATGCGGCGGGCTATACAGCGATTGCATCGCACCGTTCCGGTGAAACAGAGGATACCACGATTGCTGACCTTGCAGTTGCGTTGAATATGGGGCAGATTAAGACTGGTGCGCCAAGCCGTTCGGAGCGTGTAGCGAAATACAATCAGCTTTTGCGTATTGAAGAAGAGCTTGGAAAATCTGAAAATTTCCACAAAATTGAATATCAAAATTAGTGCAATATGGGTAAATACGAAAATTTACTAAAATTTCGTGTTTACCTTTTGTCATTTTCATGTTAAAATCGGTCGTAGGGTAGGATATTTTATATATTATGCCCAAAAATAAGGAAGAGAGAGGAATTAAAGATGAAAAGGAGAATGAAAGCGGCTTTATTGGCGATGCTCATGGTTTTATCTATGGTTGCATCAACATTAGACGGTGTGACAGTTGCGAAAGCGGATGACGCATTAACTGTTAAGCTACACTACAACCGTCCGGATGGCGAGTATGAAAACTGGACAGTTTGGTTCTGGGCAGCAGGCGCAGACGGTGCGGCTTATGAATTCGCAGAGGAAAACGGGGATATGGTTGCTACATATACTGTTCCGGATGGAACTTCAGAAGTAGGATATATCGTTCGTTTAGGCGACTGGCAGAGTAAGGACGTAGACGCTGACCAGTTCATTGATGTGTCCGCATACATTGGTGGAACAGTTCATGCATATGTAGAATCCGGAGTGTCAGGTCATACTCTTGATGATAGCAATGCAAAGTCAGGAACAAAGCTTACCTCTGCAAAATACAATGGAGAAACAATCTCTGTTAGCGTTGCAGGTAAACACGATGACGATATGAGCAAGGCATTTACCGTAAAAGGTGCAGAGGGAACAATTGCAGTAACTGGTGTATCAGGAACAAGCTCAACATATATCATAGAGCTTGCATCTGCTTTGGATTTAACAAAGAGCTATACAATTGAGTATGCAGGCGTATCCTACAACATTACAATGCCAGACTACTATTCAACAACTGATTTCGAGAATAAGTATACTTATACAGGCGATGACCTTGGTGCAACCTGGTCAAAGGAATCTACAACATTCCGTCTATGGGCACCAACCGCAGAAAAAGCACAGGTTAATTTATATCAATCTGGAACAAAGGGTACAAACGATTTAATTAAATGTGTGGAAATGACAGCAGATGTAAATGGTACATGGGTTGCTACAGTGGATGGTGACTTGAATGGAACCTATTATACATATTCTGTAAAAATCGGAACAACTACAACAGAAGCATGTGACCCATATGCACGTACAACAGGTGTAAATGGTGATCGAGCAATGGTTATCGACTTAGATTCAACAGATCCGGAAGGATGGGAAAACGATACCAATCCAAATGCGGATTTGACAATCAACGATGCGGTTATTTACGAGCTTCATGTTCGTGACTTAAGCGCAGATTCCAGCTCAGGTATTACAAATGTTGGTAAATTCTTAGGTTTAACAGAACATGGCACAACAACAGCCGGTGGAATGGCAACTGGTATTGACCATATCAAAGAGTTAGGTGTCACACATTTACATTTATTACCAGTATATGACTATGCAACAGTTGATGAATCTAAGCTTGACTCAGATCAGTTCAACTGGGGTTATGATCCAAAGAACTACAACGTTCCAGAAGGCTCTTACTCAACAGACCCATACAATGGTGAGGTTCGTGTAAAAGAATTCAAAGAAATGGTACAGTCTCTTCATAACGATGGAATCAGTGTTATTATGGACGTTGTTTATAACCATGTATATAGTGCAGGAGATTTCTGCTTCAACAAGCTTGTTCCAGACTATTTCTCTCGTGTAACAAATGGTGTATATTCAAGCGGTTCCGGATGTGGTAACGATACAGCATCAGAACGTTCAATGGTTAGCAAATATATTGTAGACTCTATTCTTTATTGGGTAGAAGAGTACCATGTTGATGGTTTCCGTTTTGACCTTGTGGGCTTGATTGATACAGATACAATCAACACCATTATTGAAGAAGTACATAAGATTCGTCCGGATGTTATCTTCTATGGTGAAGGTTGGACAATGTCAACAACTACAACAAAATCAAACGTTAAATTGACAACTCAGACCAATTCAACAGCGGTTCCTGAATTCGCTTTCTTTAGCGATACCATTCGTGACTTATTAAAGGGTAGCGTATTTAATAGCAAGGGAACAGGCTTTGTATCTGGTGCTGCTGGAAAAGAGTCAGACCTTATGGAATGTCTCTTGGGTCTTGCCGGTACATGGTGTAAGACACCTTCACAGGCGATTAACTATGCATCATGCCATGATAATGCGACACTTTGGGATAGATTACAGGAATCTAGAGCAGATGCTTCCATAGAAGATTTGGTAAAGATGAATAATCTTACAGCAGCCATCTATCTTACAGCAGAAGGTGTACCTTTCATGCAGGCTGGTGAAGAAATGCTTCGTACCAAAGAAAGCTCAGAGGGCGTATATGAACACAACAGCTATAACTTACCAGACTCTGTAAATAGCTTGAAGTGGGATACATTGGATGATGAAATGTATCAGGAAGTATTTGAATACTACAAAGGCCTTATCGCATTTAGAAAGGCTCATCCGGTACTTCGTCTTACAAACTCAAGTGATGTAAGTACTTATGTTTCAACACTTTCAGGCTTAGATTCGGGTGTGATTGGAATGAAGTTTAAAGGTGGGGTAGAAGGTGAAACAGCAGGCTTAATGTATGTAATCTTCAATGCAAACACGACAAGCAAGACTATTGATCTTCCAGAAGGAGATTGGGATGTATATGTAAATGCAGAAAGTGCCGGAATTGAGGTGCTTGAAACAATCAGCGGAACAGCAACCATCGAGGCAATTTCAGCAATGATTCTTGTTCAGGATGCAGATAAGGATGCATCCGCAGATAACAACGGAGGCGGAATCGGTTCCATTATTATCGGTGTTGTAATCGGTTTAATAATTGCAGGTGCTGTTATTGGTGTAGTGATTTACTTACAGAAGAAAAATGCTCCAGCAGAGGAGGAAACTCCAGTAGTGGAAGAAGCTGAAACGACAGAAGAATAATATAGCGTATACGTTACATATATTCTAGACAAGAAGCAGGTCGAAAAGACCTGCTTCTTTTTGCGCAAAACGGCTTAGAAAAAATATGTATATTTGGCAGATTGATGTAAATAATAGAAGTGATAGAATGTCTATCTATAAGTCAAATTAGGAGGAAATATATATGAGATATTTCGTAAATGAAAATTGTATTGGTTGTGGATTATGCATCAATATCTGCCCGGATGTATTTAGTATGTCGGATGAAGGAGTTGCGGTAGCAGTTAATGCAGATGTGCCGGAAGAACATAAGGAAAAGGCAAAACAGGCCGCAGAAAGCTGTCCTGTTGATGCAATTGAAGAGTGTTAATTATTAAGAGATTATAAAATGATTTTTATATATTGACATCAAAGCCAACAAGATGTAGTATGGTACTATGTTAGATGTAGTTTTAAAAACTACATGATACAAATTTGCGAATCTAAGCTTCAGGAGGTAGTATTATGCAGATTACAATTCGCGAACCGGGTAGCGCCATCACACATTATATTGGAATGATTTTAGCAATGCTGGCGGCGGTACCACTTATGATAAAAGCAACCCTGTCTCAGAATAGCCTGTCGATAGTTGCGATGATTGTTTTTATTGGAAGCATGGTGTTACTCTATGGCGCAAGTGCAACCTATCATGCGGTGAATCTATCCGGAAAAGCATTAAAGGTATTCAAGAAAATCGACCATATGATGATTTTTGTGCTGATTGCCGGCTCTTATACGCCAGTATGTCTGCTGGTGTTAGAGCGCTCAGAGGGCTATCCGCTGCTGATTCTTGTATGGACGACAGCAATTATCGGAATGCTCATTAAGATGTGTTGGGTTACCTGCCCGAAGTGGTTTTCTTCCATCATTTATATTGCGATGGGATGGGAGTGCGTGTTCGTGTTTGGACCTCTGGTGGAGACATTACCGGTAGGAGCATTCCTGTGGCTGTTGATTGGCGGATTGTTCTATACGGTAGGTGGTATCATCTATGCACTGAAGATTCCTTTTTTGAACAATCTTCACAAGTATTTTGGATTACATGAGATTTTTCATCTGTTTATCATGGCTGGAAGCTTTTGTCACTTTATGTTCATGTATTTATATGTGGCATAGCTTTATAAAATAAGTAAACGAATAAAGCGTAGGAAAATATATTATTTCCTACGCTTTTTTGTATAAAGCTGTATTACAGGGCTTGACAAACAACTGTATTACTCATATAATACAGTTAGAAAGTGTATTATATGAGTAATACACTTTGCGCGGGAAGAAGAAAGGAGCAAGCGTGCATGATATCTTTCGAAAACTTTATTATGATGGACGGAAGTCCTATCTATTTACAGATTTTAATATATATTAAGCGGGGAATCATCGCAGGAACCATTAAGGATGGTGATGAGCTGCCGTCCAGACGAGTTCTGTCAGCGCTTCTAGGAGTTAATCCGAATACGGTTCAGAAAGCCTATAAGCTTATAGAGGATGAGGGGCTGATACAGTCACAGATGGGTGCGAAAAGCTATGTCGTAGTGACAGAGAAGAAGCTACATCAGATTCGCCAGGAGCTGTTAGAGGATGACGCGAAGCACGTAGTAAGTTCTTTTCAGCTAATGGGTGTTACGAAGGAAGAGGCACACACATTGATTGATAAATATTGGGATATGGAATAAGGAGGCTTGAATTATGAAGAAATACACATCGGTGTTTGAAATGCTCACAAGAAGCACATTATACAAGGTGCTTTTGGTGCTGGTGGTTATGGTTAGCGCTCAGATGTTTATGTTTTATAGTAAGTGGGTGGAATATGCAGAGAGCACAAAGGGGTATGTTGGATTAGAGATGCTTATCGACGAAAGTTATATGATTCTTCCGCTTGCGGTTGGATTCATTCTTATTACAGTGATTCTGTGCCGGAGTGGATGCAATATCGGAAGTAATCAGGGATATACCCTTCGAAGGCTTCGGATATCAGAGAAAGCAGTATTTGGGTTGCAGGCGTTATATAACAGTCTTTGTTATATCTTGCTGTGGGGCTCACAGTTAGCGGTTGTTTTGCTGGCAGCGTATCTGTATCTTAAGGATGCTGCGGATATTACCAACCAGACGCTGGTACTCTCGTTTTACAAAAACGCCTATATGCACAGTATTCTGCCGATGGAAAATGGTATAGGCTGGTTTGTGTTGGTGTATATTATCGTGGGATGCGGGCTTGCTGCCGCCAGATTCCCTTGGTCCCAAAGACGCGGAAGCAAGACATGGGATATCGTGGGAATGGTTGGGTCGGTATTTGTGGTATTTCCCAATAAAGGCAGTGACGGGCTAAGCTTCGTGATTATCTGTTTTGTGCTGATAGCTTTTGTATATGCCGTTATGTGGGGGCAAAAGAGGGTGGAAAAGGAGGAGTAATATGAGAAAAATACAAATCGAACGATATCTCCCTCTGGGAATTGACAAAGAGGCAGAACAGATGCAATACTGGCTTGCTATCGTAGTCGGAGGGCTATATAGTAGTATAAGCTTTTTGTTTTGGTTTACTGATGGAAGACAGGGATTATATGAGTGGCAAAGCGGTAAGGCAACATTGATAGAAAACGCCAGGATGCCTTCCTTTTCATCGCTCACAGATGGTTGTATGCTGGGCTTTGTATTGACTGTGGCGGTTTTGATATATCAGCTTATCAATCATTATCTGTATCAATACAGTAATCAGGGCAGCAAGTGTATTTATCTGATGAAGCGTATTCCAAATAAATGGGAGATGCACAAGCGTAGCTTGACACTACCGCTTATTGGCATGCTGAATATGTTTGTTATTATGGGATTGCTTAAGGCGATATATCTGGCGGTTTATATGTTTTGTACACCACAGCAGTGTCTGCCGTTTTAGAAGGAGGGAATTGTATGTTAAAAGTGGAAAATGTATCAAAAAGATATGGAGGTAAACCAGCTTTAAATGGCGTGAATTTAGAAATCGGACAAGGGGAAATCATAGGACTCTTTGGTGAGAATGGAGCGGGAAAAACTACACTCATGAAGTGCATTCTCGGATTTGTGCCATATACAGGGGACATTACATTAGATGGAGAGAAAATAACCAGAAAAAACATTGCAAGAATTTCTTTTGCAACGACGGAACATTCCTTTATTCCAAATCTGACACCGAAGCAACATGCAGAATTTTACAGGGAACATTTCCCAGGGTTTTCAAAGAAACGCTTCCAGATTCTGATGGAGTTTTTCGAGCTTCCAATGACAAAGCCGATTCGCAGCTTCTCAACAGGCCAGAAAAATCAGTTTGAAGTAATCCTTGCGATGTGTCAGGGCGCAGACTATATTCTAATGGATGAACCTTTTGCAGGCAATGATATCTTCAATCGTGAGGATTTTTACAAGGTATTGCTTGGAATCATAGAGCCACATGAGACGGTACTGTTGTCGACCCACTTGATTGAGGAGGTAGCGGGATTCATTGGAAGAGCTATCCTGATAAAAAAAGGCGAGGTTGTAGCCAATGTGACGATGGATGATATCGAGCAGCAGGGAGAGAACCTGGTGTCCTATATCAAGAAAACCTACAACTATCGGGCAGATCGTATTGGTCATGCAATTAGTACGTTGGAGCAAGAGGAGGAATAGTCGATGAAGAAATCTCTGATATTATTGCTTGCACTGGTGTTGCTGGCGGGCAGCGGTATCTGCGGGGCGAATATTGTTATCAATGAGGAGATTGACAATGTCCAGTTGACAGAGAATGTAATCGTTGGTGATAAAGCATTTGTGGATGGCATTGTGATTGAACGCAATACAAAATACAAGGAAAACATGTATTGGACTACCACTTATTTAATCGGAGATAAGCCATCCATAAGCACGGATTTTGCGTTTTATGAATGGGGAAAAGAGGATGCATGGAGCGAGTACTATGGAGGACTGGAATTCAACTCAGAGGTGGAGTTCTATTATATTGGGGCTATGCAAAACAGTACGGAGCTTACAGGCTTGGCAAAAGCTTTATATGAGTTAATCGAGGAAGCGCCGGCAGGAAAAGTCTCTTCTAAGCTTATCAATCTAAAGGATTATATGGAGTATTATGAATTTTCTCTGTCCGTAGATATTCCAAACTGTGATAATGGCTACGGCACATATATCGTAGACGATGATCAGTCAGGAATGACGAAGCAAGAGAAACGAAAGAAGACAGAGGAAGCCTTTATGGAGTACTTCCGCATTCCAGTACTGGATGAAGAAGTATACGAGCTGCGTGTCAATAAGAGTGAAGAAGGGGAAGTAATCGGATATGGTTATTCTTCCTATAATGGTTCGATGGGTGTAAATAATATTGATATGACCTATCAGCCCAAGAATGGGGACTCCTTTAACTTCGATATGTCATCGACTTATGTGGGAAATAAGATATACTTTACATTTTCTCCTTTAAGCTATGAAGAAAAAGTAGTAGATACGAGTCTGATTCCGGGGGGGTATGGTGTATACAGCTGCGAATATGACGAGGATGGTGTGGATGCAAGCTCTCTTAAGCTGGAATATGCATTAGAGCCAAATGGCTATGTGAGACTTAAGGTTGATGCACAGGAGGAAAATCTGCTTGTTTTTACAAATGATAAAGAGCAATTTTATCTGACGGTATTAGACTTAGAAAACATGCAGGAAAAGCAAAAGTATGCCTATGGAAAAGTAGACGAAGTAAATCTGACCAGATGGTATCGGGTGGAAGAAGATTACCTGATTGCGAAGTGTGACTATTATGAAGCCGTAGTTTTCTCAAGAAATGAGGACGGCACGTATACACAGCGGTTTTCGGTGCCTGGAGAAATGTTAGAGGTGTCTGAGCATGGATATTTCTTGGATGGAGAGAATGCATTTGATTGGAATGGAGAGATGCTTCTTGTTGCATTTGATTTGATGCGTGAATACCCATATACGACCGCAAGCTGTGGAGTAGGTCTGGCGGCGTTTGATGTAACAGGACTCATCTACTATGCAGAATATGAGAGTAGTCTGGATACGGGAGCAGTCACCGGTAATTACCGGTGGTGTGAACCAATTAATGAGGGCGCGATTCAAATTACTTGGAAAAAGTAAAATAACGTGGTATTCTTATATATAATGAACAAAGAATAAAGGAGCGTAAGTATATGAAGAAATTAGGTTTTGGACTTATGAGACTACCACTGACTGATGCAAACGACGGAACCTCAATCAATGTGGCACGTGTATCGGATATGGCAGATCATTTTATGCAAGAGGGTTTTACATACTTTGATACGGCTGCACCATATCACGGCTTGCAGAGCGAGGTTGCTTTTCGCGAGGCAGTTGTAAAGCGTTACCCACGTGAAAGCTATACCATTACGGATAAGCTGTCATTATGGATGATTAAGGATGACATGACGCTGGACAGATTCTTTGACGGGCAGATGGAACGTCTCGGCGTCGATTATATGGACATCTATCTGCTTCATGCGGTTAATGCAGGAAGCTATGAACAGAGCAAAGAAATGGGCGCAATTGAATTCATGAACCGCAAAAAAGCAGAAGGAAAAGTAAAACATATCGGTTTTTCATTCCACGATTCCGCAGATGTTCTGGACAAAATCCTAACTGACTGGCCAGAAGCAGAATATGTACAGCTTCAGCTAAATTACCTCGACTGGGAGGATGAAGGTGTACAGTCTCGTAAATGCTATGAGGTAGCACTTAAGCATGGCAAACAGATTCTCGTTATGGAGCCAATCAAGGGCGGTTCGCTTGCGGTTGTATCTCCGGTCGTAGAGAAAATGTTCAAGGACTATAATCCAGACGCATCAGTGGCATCCTGGGCAGTACGCTTTGTGGCAAGCCTTGAGAATGTCGTAATGGTGCTCTCTGGTATGAGCGATGAATCGCAGATGGCAGACAACCTAAGCTATATGAAGGAATTTCAGCCATTGAATGACGAGGAAATGGCAATCGTTATGAAGGCTGCTGAGATTATCCGCAACGATATTGCTGTACCTTGTACGGCATGCAGATATTGCGTGGATGATTGTCCAATGCAGATTCCAATTCCGGATTATTTCAAAATCTACAATTCCTTAAAGCAGCTTCAGCATACGAGGGAGTGGGATTGTCGCAACAATTATAAACGTGCGTCTGAGAACCACGGCAAAGCATCTGACTGTATCGAATGTGGTATGTGTGAGAGCCATTGCCCACAGAAGATTGAGATTCGCGAAGCCTTAAAACAGGTAGCAGCATGCCTCGAGTAGATATGAAACAAAAAATTATTGATTTCTGCAAGAAGGAAGTCGTATTGGTGGTGGCAACGTAGTTTGCCACCACCTCTGTTGTCTTATGAGATTTATAATACCTTTGATAAGAACTCTTTCGCACGTTCGCTCTTTGGATTTGTGAAGAACTCCTCTGGAGAGGCTTCCTCCATAATCTTTCCTTCATCAATGAAGAGAATTCTGTTTGCAACTTCGCGTGCGAAGCCCATTTCATGAGTTACAATAATCATGGTAAGGCCTTCGTTGGCAAGGGATTTCATGAGGTCTAATACCTCTCCAACCATTTCGGGGTCGAGCGCACTTGTTGGCTCGTCGAAGAGGATAACATCCGGATTCATCGCAAGGGAGCGAACAATCGCAACACGCTGCTTCTGACCACCGGAGAGGGTAGAAGGGTAAACGTCTGCCTTTTCCTCCAAGCCGATGCGCTTTAGCAACTCGATTGCGTTTTCCTTTGCGTCCGCCTTAATCTGCACCTTGGTGGTTGTGATAGGAATTAATTCCTGTTTCTTTGTGGCAGATTTGAAGAGGTTTGTAAGTGTAATCCGAGCGTTTTTGCGTTTTGCCTGAGCCAGTTGTTGGCACTGTACGTGAACAGGAGCCAGCATAATGTTCTGAATTACAGTCTTGTTATTGAAGAGGTTAAAGTGCTGGAATACCATGCCCATTGTGCGTCGATGGATGTTGATGTCAACAGAGAAATCTGCGATGTCAACACCATTGAAGATAATCTGTCCACCAGTTGGGTCTTCCATACAGTTTAAGCAGCGAAGGAAGGTGCTTTTACCGGAACCGGAAGGACCGATGATACATACGATATCGCCTTTGTTAATCTTGACGCTGATGCCATCTAAGACATTCTTGTCGCCAAAGTGTTTTTCAAGATTAATTACGTCTATCACTTTTTCCAAGGCTCCTTTCCATAAGTTTAATTCCAAGACTGATAATCAGAACTAATGCTACATAGATGAGCGCCATAACGATATATGGAACCATGAATTCATAGCTATTAGAACCGATGAGGTTGAATGCTACGTAGAGGTCAGTAGCGCCTACGAAGCTTACAACGGAGGTCTCTTTAATCAATGAGATGAATTCGTTACCGAGGGTTGGTAAGATGTTCTTAACCGCCTGTGGGATTACGATTTTTATCATAGTAGTGCCAAAGCTTAAGCCAACCGCGCGTCCTGCTTCCATCTGACCCGGGTCAACGGACTGGATACCGCTTCGCATGATTTCGGATATGTATGCGCCACTGTTGAGACCGAATACAAGCATAGACACTTCCACGCCACTCATACGCACGCCCATCAGAGGGAGTAGTACGTAGTAGAAGATAAGAAGCTGAACTACGATTGGTGTGCCACGGAAGAGGCTTACGTAAAAGGTACACAAGCCGTTTAACACACGTGGCAGCAGCTTGTATTTTGGAATAACACGAACAGTTGCAATAAGTGTACCGATGATGATACCGATAATTAAACCACTGATTGCAATAATCAAAGTATTCTGTAAGCCCTCAAGGACTCTTTGGTAGCCGCCTTTGTTGAGGAAAATGTCAACAAAGTTGGCGATTTTTACATCAAAATTACCCATGTTTTTCTCCTATATGGTGTGTTCAAACTAAAAAACGCATTTGCAGGCAAGCCTGAATGCGTTTTTCAATGCGTTTCTACAGTTTTTGAACTCGTTTCGTTCTACTGTACTTCGTTAATTGATTCAACGATACATGCGGCTGGTGCAGCGTCAATTATAACATAATCAACGTTACCATTCAACATATCCTGTACTGCAAGAGAACCGTTTTTGTTTCCAACGGTTGTAACAGGGAATCCAGCAAAGCCCCAGTCCTCATCGCCTTCGCAGTAGAACTGACCTGTTGTACCGGTCTGAACACCAATCTTGCAAGAAGCTGTCTTTGCATTTAAGATTGCTTCTACATCAGCAGCAGTTGTGCAGTTGTCAAAATCTGTGCAGTCAGAAGGAACGATAAGCTTCTGAGATGCGTTGTAATAAGAATCTGAGAATGTTACATATGCAGTTCTTTCTTCATTAATGGTAAGACCTGCCATTGCGATATCACACTGGTGCTGACCAACAGAAAGACATACAGCTTCGAAGTCCATATGTACGATTACCAATTCTTTTCCGAGTTCATCAGCAAGTAATTTTGCGATTTCCATATCAATACCAAGGTAGGTTGCGCCACCGTCTTCTGTATATTCGAATGGCTCGAATGCAGCGTTTGTAGCAACGACTAACTGATCCTTGCTGTCATCCTGTGTTGCAGAAGTTACAGGAACTGGTGTGCCATCGCCGAAGTAACGGTTGCAGATCTCTTCAAGTGTTCCGTCTGCTTTGATTTTTGCGATGAAAGTGTTTACCTGCTCTAATAATTCAGGCTGGTCTTTGTCAACACCGAATGCATATTCTTCTTCGGTAAGGTCGATGTCGATGATTTTGGCTGTTGTGCCTGCGCCACCACAAGCGGTTAATGTGCTAAGTGCTAATACAAGCGCTAAAGCGAGTGATAAGAATTTTTTCATGTTATTTTCCTCCATTAAATGTTTTTTTGTTAAATGTATAAAAATGTGCATATGGTGTATATTTATGCAATTGCTTTGCATAATATATCACGCTCTTCCAGAAAATGCAATAGTATTTTCTATGTTTTTTAGACATTTTTTATTGCAATGAAAAAACGACTGCACTATAATTCGAATGTATTGAGTGATTTCAATATAGTTTTGGTGTAGGAGGTTCGTATTATGAGCATCAGAGTTGGAATTTTAGGTTATGGAAATCTTGGAAGAGGAATTGAATGTGCAATTAAGCAGAACAAGGATATGGAGCTGGTTGCGGTATTCACACGAAGAGATCCAAAGACAGTGACCATTTTACACAAAGGAGTGCAGGTATATCATGTAGACGACGCCATTAAGATGAAGGAAGACATTGATGTAATGATTCTTTGCGGCGGTAGTGCAACGGATTTACCACAGCAGACAAAAGAATATGCAAAATACTTTAATGTAGTAGATAGTTTTGACACACATGCCAGAATCCCTGAGCATTTTGCAGCGGTAGATGCAGCAGCTAAGGAAGGCGGCAAGGTGGCCATGATTTCCGTTGGATGGGACCCGGGGATGTTTTCACTCAATCGTCTTTATGCAAATGCAATTCTTCCTAACGGAAATGATTATACATTCTGGGGCAAGGGCGTAAGCCAGGGACATTCCGATGCAATCCGCCGCGTAGAAGGCGTTGCAAATGGCAAGCAGTACACCGTGCCTGTTGAGGATGCCTTAAGACGTGTAAGAGCCGGAGAAAATCCAGAGCTTACAACCAGAGAGAAACATACTAGAGAGTGTTATGTGGTAGCTAAGGAAGGCGCTGACAAGGCACGTATCGAGGCTGAAATCAAAAACATGCCAAACTATTTCGCTGATTATGATACAACCGTAAACTTCATCACAGAGGAAGAGTTGCAGGCAAATCACAGCGGCATTCCACATGGCGGATTCGTAATCCGTAGCGGTAAGACCGGCTGGAATGAGGAAAATGCACATATTATCGAATACAGCCTGAGGTTGGATTCTAACCCAGAGTTTACAGCCGCTGTTATCGTAGCATATGCAAGAGCAACCTATCGCATGAGCAAAGAGGGAATGACAGGCTGCAAGACGGTATTTGATGTAGCTCCGGCATATTTAAGTCCGGCAAGTGGGGAAGAGCTTCGAGCACACTTATTGTAACACGCTCTGTAGAAGAGGCAGTAAGTGGCGGATATGCAACACCTGCATTCGTGACTTTTTTGAAAATCGTGAGGGCAATATGCAAAAACAAAATGACTTTTGCAATCAAATTTTACAACTTTTTGGAAAATAGGGCTTAATTTTTTAGAAAAAAGTAGTATAATATACCTATATATGATAGGGGAGAATTATATAATGGAAAACAAGCGATGGGAGTCTTATCCAAGGCCGCAGCTTAGGAGAGAAAACTACCGGCTCCTAAACGGGGAATGGGGCTTGAACGGACAGAGGATTCAGCTTCCATATGCGCCACAAAGTCGTTGGTCGGGATATGAAGGAGCTGTTGGGGATGAGCTTGCGTATGAGACATGCTTTCAGATTCCGGATGACTGGGACAAGCCGCGTGTGCTGCTGCATTTTGGCGCAGTAGACCAGCTCGCGGAGGTATATGTGAATGATGTCCTTGTTGGAAAGCATGAGGGTGGATATCTGCATTTTTCCTTTGATATCACAGCGGTTGTCAAAAGAGATGCGGTAAATAAGCTTTCCGTAAAGGCGATTGATACCCTAGACCACCAATACCCATATGGCAAACAGCGTAAGAAGCGTGGCGGTATGTGGTATACACCAATCAGTGGCATCTGGCAGACGGTATGGATGGAGAATGTACCAGATAACTACATAGAAGAGATTAAGCTGACGCCATCACTTTCTGATGTGGAGATTACGGTCGTCGGGAACGTGCAGGGCTTTACCGCAATCGTATCGGATGCAGGATGTGTAATTGCAAAGCAGACTTTTGCGGGACATACCGGACGAATTGCAATTGACAATCCGGTCCTATGGACAATCGACAATCCTCATCTATATGATGTGAAGATTGTTGCAGGAGAGGATGCGGTAGAATCCTACTTCGCGCTTCGTACGGTTACGATTGAGCATATTGAGGGAGTGAATCGTGTATGCTTAAATGGTAAGCCAATCTTTATGCATGCGGTATTAGACCAAGGGTATTTTGAGGATGGTATCTATCTGCCAGAGAGTGAAGAAGAATACGAGAAGGACATCCTGCGTATGAAGGAGCTTGGCTTTAATACTCTTCGCAAGCATATCAAGATAGAGCCGGAGCAGTTCTATTATGATTGTGATAGATTGGGCATGTTCGTTTTTCAGGATATGGTCAATAACGCGGGTTATTCGTATATTTTGGATACCGTGTTACCAACCCTTAAGTTTAAGAAACGTAATGACTTAAAGGGCAGAAACCACAACCCAGAGCACATGCGAGTCTTTAAGCAGCATATGTTAGATACCTTGCATGACCTGTATAACCATCCATGTATTATTGGCTATACCATTTTCAATGAAGGATGGGGACAGTTCGACAGTGATTCCATGTATGAGCTTGCAAAAAGCATTGATGCAACACGCATTTATGATTCGACATCCGGCTGGTTTGCACAGCAAAAGAGCGATGTGGATAGCGAACACATATACTTTAGAGTAGAAGAGCTTCATGCGAGGGAGCGGCCGATGTTCTTATCGGAATGCGGCGGTTACTCCTATCTGGTTTTAGGACATGCGTTCAATCCAGACAAAACTTACGGATATGGCGCGTGCGAGAACGCAGAGGAGCTGACAGACCGTATTGTAGCGATGTATGAAGGAATGGTGCTTCCGGGAATCAAAGGCGGTATCTGTGGATGCGTATACACACAGCTTAGCGACGTGGAAGACGAGATTAACGGCATGTACACATACGATAGACAGGTATGTAAAGTAAATAAAGAGAAGATGCAGAAGCTTGCGGATAGAATTTATTCTGAAATCAACTAGCATGCAATAGACACAAGGAGGAGAATGCAGTATGAGAAAAAGCAGTATTGGTAAAAAAGTCACATTGATGGTTGGAATTATGGGTGTAGTATTGTTGCTCGCAATTTACTTAAATCTTGCAGCGTTAGAAACGATTGACGAGTATAATCATATGATTGAGCAATATCTCACAGACTATGAAGAGGCGGTTCGCACTAATGATGAAACTGCGATTTCGACAATTGAAAATGATTTTGAGTACATAATTGAAAAAAATGAGACGAAAATTGATGGAACTGTAAAATTTGACTATTTTTTATTAGCAGTTGGTGTAATATTTATTGTTGTTGTTGCACTTGTCGTTAATAAAACCTTGTCAAAGCCGGCGAAAAATGCAAGTGCGCACTTGGCACAGATTGTAGAACAAATTGATAATGATAAGGGCGATTTGACACAGCGTATTGATATAAAATCCAAGGACGAAATCGGTCAGCTTGCTGCTGGAATTAACGGATTTATTGAAAGCTTACAGATGCTTATGCAGAAAATGCAGGCAGAAGCAGAGAAAATGAGCGATTCTGCCCTTGCGGTAGCAGGTCGGGTGGACGAATCCAATAAGAGTGCCTTAAACGTATCTTCTGCGATGGAAGAGCTGGCAGCAAGTATGCAGGAGGTTACTGCTACGATTGAGCAGATTGCAAATGGTAGTAACGAGATTCTTGCCAGAATCCAGAATATGAATGATAGTGCGGAAGATGGACATGAAACAGTAGATAAAATCAAATCCCGTGCCGTTACAATGCAGAAAGAAACTATGGAAAGCAAACAGAATGCAGTTGTGGTACTTAAAGATATTGGAACACAGTTAGAAAGTGCGGTGGAAGAGAGTAAGAGCGTTGATAAAATTAATGAGCTTACGGGCAATATTCTGGATATTGCAAGCCAGACGAACTTGTTAGCGCTGAATGCGTCCATTGAAGCAGCTCGTGCTGGTGATGCAGGAAGAGGTTTCGCAGTTGTTGCAGATGAGATTCGTTCTCTTGCTGAGAATAGTAGTAAGACAGCCAATGACATTCAGGACATCAGCAATATCGTAACAGGTGCAGTTATGAGACTTGCAGACAATGCACAGAAGATGTTAGATTACATTGGCAAGGATGTTATGAAGGATTACGATGCATTTGTGGAAATTGTAAATCAATATGAAGCAGATGCTGATTTGATGAGTCGTATTCTTGGAGAGTTTGCAGAACAGGCAACAACCATTAACCAAACGATGCAGGATATGAATAGTGGTTTAGTGGATGTATCTTCAACCGTTGGTGAAAGTGCAAGAGCGGTTTCTAGTGTGGCAGAAGATGCTTCGACATTAGTAGATGCAATGGTACAGATTCAGGATGAATCTGAAAATTCACAGAAGATTTCAGAAGCGTTACAGAGTGAAGTAAAGCGTTTTGAAAAAGTATAATGCATATGATAAACAATGAAAAAGACTCGCCGGGATACGGCGAGTCTTTTTTGAAAAAAAGGTTTACTTAAGAAGATGCGTTTTTAAAGCATCGAAACTTTCCTGACTAATCACATGCTCAATACGACATGCATCTTCAGATGCTATCTCCTCTGGAACACCGAGAGAAGTAAGAATGCGAGAGATGGTTTCGTGACGATCAAACACCATTTCTGCAATGGTAAGACCACTTTCGGTAAGAGTGATAAATCCGGCATCGGATACAACGATATGTTCTTTTTCACGAAGCTGTTTCATAGCAACGCTTACGCTGGACTTTTTAAAGCCAAGTTCGTTTGCAACGTCAACTGCGCGAACCACAGGCAAGGTCTTGCTAAGCACAAGTATTGTTTCTAAATAGTTTTCTGCTGATTCATTGTAATGCATGTAAATCCCCCTAAGAAATATCATGTATGTCCTAAAAGTATAGCATACGCAAAGAAAAATATCAAATATAATCATTAGTTATGGAACTTATAAAAAAGTAAAATGGCTAGTTATATTGAAATAAAAAGGACCTTGCATTATGATAGTACTAATAACTTTTAAAGACGTATGTGGATACGGGAAAGAGGAAAGTATGATTTGTAAAATTGGTGTGATAGCAGGTGACGGAATTGGTCCGGAAATTGTAGCACAAGCACAGAAGGTGTTAGATGCAGTTGGAGCAAAATACGGACACACATTTGAATATACAGATATTTTGATGGGAGGCTGCTCGATTGACGCAACAGGCGTTCCGCTTACTGACGAGGCAATTGAAGCAGCAAAGGCAAGTGATGCTGTACTTATGGGTTCGATTGGTGGCAATACTTCCACCTCACCTTGGTATCAGCTCCCTCCTAATCTAAGACCGGAAGCAGGACTTCTTAAGATTCGAAAGGCACTCAATCTGTTTGCGAATTTAAGACCAGCTTACCTTTATGAAGAATTAAAGGCAGCATGTCCGCTTCGCGACGACATCATCTCAGACGGCTTTGACATGATGATTATGAGAGAGTTAACAGGGGGGCTGTATTTCGGCGACAGATACACGAAAGAGGTAAATGGAGTGATGACAGCCTGTGATTCCCTTACTTATACAGAAGAAGAGATTCGAAGAATTGCAGTTCGCGCTTTCGATATCGCGATGAAACGTAGAAAGAAGGTCACTTCCGTAGACAAGGCGAATGTACTTGATTCCTCCAGACTTTGGAGAAAGGTCGTAGAAGAGGCTGCAAAGGATTATCCGGAGGTTAGCTATGAGCATATGTTAGTTGACAACTGTGCGATGCAGCTCGTAAAGAATCCGGCACAATTCGATGTCATCCTGACCGAGAATATGTTTGGTGATATTTTATCCGATGAAGCCAGCATGGTAACAGGCTCTATTGGAATGCTGTCGTCAGCAAGCCTAAACGACACCAAGTTCGGTCTGTATGAACCAAGCGGCGGCTCTGCACCAGATATTGCGGGACTTGGCATCGCCAACCCAATCGCAACTATTCTTAGTGCAGCAATGATGCTTCGCTATACCTTTGACTTGGATAAAGAAGCTGATGCTGTAGAAGCAGCAGTGAAACAGGTGTTAAAAGAGGGCTTTCGTACCTGTGACATCATGCCACAAAATGGCGAGAGCACAGTTGGAATTACCAAGGTTGGTACAGAACAGATGGGTAGCTTGATTGCAGAGAGAGTATAAAAGTTTGTATTGCAAAGAGACGCAAACTTAGGTAATCTAGAAAAAAAGACGTATCAGGCGTCAGAAAAAGAGGAAACATCATGAGAAGTGATAATGTAAAAACAGGAATGCAGCAGGCTCCACACAGAAGCCTTTTCAATGCGTTAGGATTTACCGAAGAAGAAATGAGAAAGCCTATGGTCGGTATCGTTAGCTCCTATAACGAAATCGTACCAGGACATATGAACTTAGATAAAATAGTGAATGCCGTTAAGCTCGGTGTAGCAGAGGCTGGCGGTGTACCGGTTGTTTTCCCGGCAATCGCTGTATGCGATGGTATTGCAATGGGACACGTAGGAATGAAGTATTCCCTCGTAACGAGAGACTTGATTGCAGATTCCACAGAAGCAATGGCACTGGCACATCAGTTTGATGCACTTGTTATGGTTCCAAACTGTGACAAAAACGTACCAGGTCTGCTTATGGCAGCCGCTCGTATCAATGTTCCAACTGTTTTTGTATCCGGTGGTCCAATGCTTGCCGGAAAAGTCAAAGGCTGTAAAACAAGTCTTTCCTCTATGTTTGAGGCAGTAGGCTCTTATGCAGCAGGCACTATGACGGAAGAGGATGTAAGAGAATATGAAGAGAAGGCATGTCCTACCTGTGGTTCCTGCTCTGGTATGTATACCGCAAACTCTATGAACTGTTTAACAGAGGCGCTTGGTATGGGACTTGGTGGTAACGGAACGATTCCAGCCGTATATTCGGATAGAATCCGTCTTGCAAAGCATGCGGGTATGGCAGTTATGGAGCTTTATAATAAGAATATCCGTCCACGCGACATTATGACCAAAGAATCTATCATCAATGCGCTTACCGTAGATATGGCACTTGGATGCTCTACTAATTCTATGCTTCATTTGCCAGCAATTGCACATGAGATTGACTTTGATTTTGACATTGAGTTCGCGAATCCAATCAGCGAAAAGACTCCGAACCTGTGTCATCTTGCACCAGCAGGTCCTACATATATGGAAGACTTAAATGAAGCCGGTGGTGTATATGCAGTTATGAAGCAGCTTGCAGATGCTGGGCTTCTCAATACAGATTGTATGACAGTAACCGGAAAGACAATTGGAGAAAACATCGCAAATGCAGTAAATAAGAATCCAAAGGTTATCAGACCAATGGATAATCCATATAGTAAAACAGGCGGACTTGCCGTATTGAAAGGCAATCTCGCTCCAGACGGCAGCGTTGTAAAACGTTCCGCAGTCGTAGAAGAAATGATGGTTCACGAAGGACCGGCAAGAGTATTCGACTGTGAAGAGGATGCTATCGCCGCAATCAAGGGCGGCAAAATCGTGGCAGGTGACGTTGTAGTCATCCGTTACGAAGGAC